>JBDSBE010000054.1:0-11193 GCA_039921745.1 Ilumatobacteraceae bacterium
TCGGAGTTGGGGGTGATGTTGGCGTCGATCGACGTCGAGCGACGCGAGGGCACGTTCACGTTCGTCACCGGCGACCATCCGAACCTGGCCGGTGCCGCGGTCGCGACGATCCTCGAAGCCGAAGGCCCGACAGCCGTCGTCGACACCGACGCGGCACGAGCGGCAGGTCTCGTGGTCGAGTTCGAGGCTGCGTGGCTGACGCTCACTGTCGTGAGTGCGCTCGAGGCAGTCGGCCTCACCGCAGCGTTCAGCCGCGTGCTCGCCGACGCAGGGATCGCGTGCAACGTCCTCGCCGGCTACCACCACGATCACCTGCTCGTGCCCGTGGATCGCGTGGACGACGCCATTGCTGCGCTGCGGTCACTGCGCGACGCCTGAACGATGTCGGTCAGTTGGCGCTGAGGTCGTCGGGGGCGTCGGCCAGCCAGGCCAGACGTCCACCCTGTCGGCGCAACACCGTTCTCCACAGTTCGTCGGGCTCGCTCGCGAACACGTCGGTCGGTTCGGCGTCGAGCACCAGCCAGGCACCGGACTCGATTTCGCCTTCGAGCTGTCCGGCACCCCACCCGGCATAGCCCCGGAAGATCCTCACCGACTGGACGACGGCGGCGACGAACGCCGGATCGGTCGTGAGATCGGCGGACGCAACCCGCCCGGCGACCGGTGAGAGTTCGTCGGTCTCCTCGAGGATCGGTTGGTTTGCGTATGCCAGCGCGATCAGCGCGTCGGGCTCGACCGGGCCACCGAGGAACAGCGATTCCGGGGCGGCTTGGAGATCGGCCCAGCGCTCGAGCGGTTCGTTCAGGGTCTCGCCGGTCGGTCGATTGATGACCACCCCGAGTGCACCGTCGTCGCGATGCTCGAGCACGTACACGACGGTCCGGTCGAAGTTCGGGTCCTCGAGCGGAGGCGTGGCGACCAGCAACCGTCCCTTCGTCGATGCCGAACCGTGGATCACGAGACCATTGTGCCTCGATTTCCAAAATTATCGATGATTGCATGACCATTCGTGATTCTGTATCGTCATGCGTCTATGGTTTCGGTCGGCATCATCGGTGCGTCGGGTTTCACCGGCGCAGAACTGCTCCGGCTCGTCGCCGGGCACCCGGAGTTCGAACTGGTGCTCGCCACCGGCGATTCGCAGGCCGGTACCCGCGCCGCCGAGCTCTATCCGAGCCTGGCCGGCGGCTATCCCGACCTCGTCGTCGAGCGTTTCGACCTGGAGCGGGCCCGCGGGCTCGATCTGGTCTTTCTCGGACTGCCGCATCAGGCCTCGATGGCGATGGCGCCGGATCTGGTCGGCCGGGTCGGATGCGTCGTCGACCTGTCCGCCGCCTACCGACTCAAAGACGCCGGCCACTACCCGACCTACTACGGGTTCGATCACGACCAGCCAGAGCTCCTCCGCGACGCGGTGTTCGGGTTGCCCGAACTGCACCGTGAGGCGCTGCGGGGGGCCTCGCTCGTGGCGACACCCGGCTGCCACGTGACGACGGCTGTGCTCGCACTCCGTCCGCTCCTCGAAGCAGGGCTGATCGCCACCACCGGGATCACGATCGCCTCGATGACCGGCATCACGGGAGCCGGCCGCACGCCGACGAACACCAACCTGTTCTCGAGCGTCGACTCCAACGTCGAGGCGTACGGGTTCCTCGATCATCGGCACACACCCGAGATCGAGCAGGAACTCGCCGCCCAGGTGCTGTTCACCCCGCATCTCGTCCCGATGAGTCGCGGCCTGCTCGCGACCTGCCACGCACGACCCGCCGATGGGTCCGACCTCTCCACCGAGCGCCTCCTGGACGTGCTGCGAGCGCGGTGGGCCGGTGAACCGTTCATGGTCGTCACGGACGGTTCGCCGTCGACGAAGGCGACGCTCGGTTCGAACGCCGTCCACGTCACGGCCCGGTACGACGCGCGCACCGGAACGGTGCTCGCGATCGCGGCGCTCGACAACCTCGCCAAAGGAGCATCGGGTGGCGCCGTGCAGGCCGCCAACGTCGCGCTCGGCCTCGACGAAACGGCCGGCCTGAGTGCGATCGGGCTGGCGCCGTGACGCTCGAACACGAGAGTGACGAGATCGATGCGGCCGGGGTGAAGGCGGCGGTGCTGGTCGAAGCGCTGCCGTACATTCGTCGGTTCGCCGGCAAGACCGTCGTGGTGAAGTACGGCGGCAATGCGCTCGCCGGCACGTCGAGTCACGACGCGCTCGCCCTGTTCGCCGAAGACATCGTGCTGATGCGCCTGGTCGGGATGCGGCCGGTCGTCGTCCACGGCGGCGGTCCCCAGATCAGCGAGATGATGGCCAGGCTCGGCAAGACCCCCGAGTTCGTCGACGGTCTCCGGGTGACCGATGCCGAGACCGTCGACATCGCCAGGATGGTCCTCAAGGGGCAGGTCAACCCGCAGCTCGTCGCAGCCATCAACGTCCACGGCAACTATGCGGTCGGCGTGAGCGGTGTGGACGGCGGGTTGATCCGCGCCGAGGCACGTGACGAGCGGCTCGGCTTCGTCGGTGACGTCACCCGCGTCAACCCCGACGTCCTGCACGGCCTGCTCGACGACGAGTTCGTCCCGGTCGTGGCGACGATCGGCAGCGACGACGCCGGGCAGGCCTTCAACATCAACGCCGACACCGTCGCCGGCGCGATCGCCGAAGCGCTGGGCGCCGAGAAGTTGGTGTACCTCACCGACATCGAGGGGTTGCGGCGCGACGTCGGTGATGCTGCGAGCCTCATCCGCCAGACCGATGCCGACGAACTCGACGCGCTCGTCGACCAGGGCGTCATCGCCGGCGGGATGATCCCGAAGGTCATGAGCTGCACCCACGCCGTGCGCAACGGCGTTCGCAATGCCCACATCCTCGACGGCCGCATCGCCCACGTCCTCTTGCTGGAGATCTTCACCGACTCGGGCATCGGCACCATGATCCAGGGAGTACCCACATGAGCACACACCGATTCGACACGCGCGGGCTCGAGCAGTGCCCGTTCATGCCCGTGTTCGGGGCTCCGGCGATCAGCATGGAGCGCGGACTCGGCACCGAGGTCTGGGACACGACCGGCAAGCGCTACCTCGACTTCCTGTCGGGGATCGCCGTGACCTCGCTCGGACACGCCAACCCCGTGATCGCCGAGGCGATCGGCCGCCAGGCGTCGACGCTGATGCACGTCAGCAGCTTCTTCACCAATCCACAGGCAACCGATGCTGCGATCGCCTTGAACGAGTTGCTCCTCGAGGCCACCGGATCGGACGGCCAGGTGTTCTTCAGCAACTCGGGCGCCGAGTCGAACGAGTGCGCGCTGAAACTCGCTCGCAAGTGGGGTGGGCGCGGCAAGCACACCGTCGTCAGTGCATTCGGCAGCTTCCACGGCCGCACGTTGGCGTCGCTCGCCGCAACCGGGCAACCTGCGAAGCACGAGCCGTTCTTCCCGATGCCCGAGGGTTTCAAGCATGTGGCGTGGGGTGACCTCGACGCACTCCGGGCGTCGGTCGACGCGTCGGTGGCCGCCGTGATCATCGAGCCGATCCAGGGCGAGGGTGGGGTCATGCCGGCGCCCGAGGGGTATCTGCGCGGCGTCCGCGAGCTGTGTGACGACGTCGGCGCACTCATGATCGTCGACGAGATCCAGACCGGGTTCGCCCGCACCGGGAAGTGGTTCGGGTTCGAACATCACGGTGTCCGACCCGACGTGGTGACGCTCGCAAAGGCGATCGGAAACGGCATGCCGGTCGGGGCGTGCTGGGCCCGCACCGACGTCGCTCAGGTCTTCGAGCCGGGCGACCACGGCAGCACCTACAGCGGCACAGCGATCGCAACGGCAGCGGTCAATGCGGTGATCGGCGAGATGCGCCGTCTCGACGCGCCGGCCCTCGCCACAGCGAAGGGGGAGCGGTTCACCTCGCTGCTGCTCGAGCTCGCGCACGTCGAGTCGGTGCGGGGCGCCGGGTTGATCCTCGGCGCGCAGCTCATCGAGGGCATCGACGCCCCCACGGTCTACCGCGCGCTCCTCGAACGAGGGTTCATCTGCAACGCCGTGAACGCCTCGACCCTGCGGTTCCTGCCGCCACTCACGGTCTCGGACGAGGAGCTGGTCGAGGCGGCGTCGGTCGTGGGAGCCGTACTGGCCGAGGTGGCGCCGTGACTCGATCGTTCCTCGACGTCACCGACTGCACATCCGACGAAATCAGGATGCTGCTCGACTTGGCAGAGCGGCCGATCGAGTCGCTCGGACGCCCGCTCGCCGGCTGCGGAGCGGCGTTGATCTTCGAAAAGCCGTCCAATCGAACAAGGCACTCGACCGAGATGGCGGTGGTCCAACTCGGCGGCCACCCGATCTACACACGGGGTGACGAGGTCGGTTTCGACACCCGGGAGCCGGTCGAGGACATCGCCCGGATCATGGAGGGCTATCACGCCCTGATCGCGGCGCGGGTGTACTCGCACCACATCGTCGAGCGGCTTGCCGCCGCCGCTGCGGTGCCGATCGTCAACATGTTGAGCGAACGGTCGCATCCGCTCCAGGCAGTGGCGGACGCGCTGACGATGCGGCAGTCGCTCGGCGACCTCGACGGCAGGACCGTTGCGTACGTCGGCGACTACAACAACGTCTCGCGATCGCTCGGCGAGATCGCGGCACTGCTGGGGATGCACGTGCGCCTTGCGTGCCCGACCGGGTTCGACGCCGACGACGCCGAACTGGAGCGGCTCCTGACGCTGGGCGCGCCCTCCGTCGAGCAGTCGAGCCGACCGTCCGTCGCGGTCGCCGGCGCCCACGCCGTCCACACCGACACGTGGGTGTCGATGGGGCAGGAAGACGACAAGGCTGCACGGCGGCGGGCGTTCGAAGGCTTCACCGTCGACGCCGCGATGATGGGCCAGGCCGCCCCGGACGCTGTGTTCATGCACTGTCTGCCGGCGTACCGAGGCTTCGAGGTAACGGCCGACGTGATCGACGGCCCACAGAGTGTCGTGTTCCGGCAAGGTCACAACCGGATGCACGCCGCCCGCGCCGTGATCGCATTCCTGCTGGGTGTCCGATGAGCAAGGTCCAGCGCCAGCAGGCAATCGCGCGGCTGATCGAGCAGCACGCAGTCACCAACCAACCCCAGCTCGTCGAACTCCTCGGCGGCGAGAGAATCGCCGCGACGCAGGCCACGGTGTCGCGCGACCTGGACGACCTCGGCGCGATCAAGGTCCGCGTTCCTGGGGGCAACACCGTCTACGCGGTGCCCGAGTTCGTCCCGGAGCGAGTCGCTCCGCTCGATCAACTTCGGCGGGTCATGGGGGAGTGGGTGGCCGAAGTGACCAACTCGGGCAACCTCGTCGTCGTGCGCACACCCCCCGGCTGCGCACACGTGGTCGCATCGGCCCTCGACCGCAGCGCGATCGAGGGCTTGTTGGGAACTGTGGCCGGCGACGACACCATGCTGTGCGTCGCCGCGGAGGCAGTGGGCGGCGTGGCCCTCGCCGCACTCCTGCGAGACCTCGCCGGGATCGGAGGGATCAGCACATGACCGACCACGCCGCCGACGGCTCCACCCTCTGGCACGGCCGGTTCGACGGTGGTCCGACCGACGCCCTCATGGCCTACACGGTCAGCCTCCACTACGACCGAACCATGTGGCGCGACGACATCGCCGGATCGCAGGCCCACGTCCGCGGCCTCGCACGGGTCGGTCTGCTCGCCGATGCCGAGCGTGACGCGATCCTCGCCGCCCTCGATCAGGTCGCTTCGGAGATGGAGACCGCCACGTTCTCGTTCCTGGCCTCGGACGAGGACATCCACACCGCAGTCGAACGCCGCGTGACCGAGATCGCCGGTGCGGCCGGTGGCAAGCTCCACACGGCCCGCAGCCGCAACGATCAGGTTGCCACCGACCTGCGGCTCTGGTGCAAGCGTGAGTTGGCTGCGGTGGCCCGTGACCTGATCAGCATGCAGGAGATCCTGCTGACCAGAGCCTCTGCTGCCGGTGACACCTATCTGCCGGGATACACGCACCTGCAGCGTGCCCAACCGATCCTGCTCGCACACCAGCTGCTGGCGCACGGTTGGGCGATCGGGCGCGACGTCGACCGACTCGTCGACACGATTCGGCGCCTCGACGTGTCGCCCCTCGGCGCCGGTGCGCTGGCCGGTTCGTCGCTCCCGATCGACCCGGTCGCGACCGCCGCCGACCTGGGTTTCGCACGTGCGTTCGACAACAGCCTGGACGCCGTGAGCGACCGTGACTTCGTCGCCGAGGCCGTGTTCGACCTGACGTTGATCGGCATCCACCTCTCGCGGATCGGCGAGGAATGGGTGCTGTGGACGTCCGGCGAGTTCGGGTTCGCACGTCTCGACGACGGCTACGCCACCGGATCGTCGATGCTGCCGCAGAAGAAGAATCCCGACATCGCCGAGCTCGCCAGGGGCAAGAGCGGCCGGTTGATCGGCAACCTGACGGGTCTGCTCGCCACGCTCAAGGGCCTCCCGCTGGCCTACAACCGTGACCTCCAGGAGGACAAGGAGCCGCTGTTCGACTCGGTCACCCAGGTCCGCCTGGCCGTCTCGGCTCTGTCGGGGATGATCGCCACCGCAACGTTCGACGCCGACGCGATGCAGGCGGCGGCCGACGAGGAGACGATGGCCGCAACCGACCTGGCCGAGTATCTGGTCAGACAGGGCGTTCCCTTCCGGGAGGCACACGCCATCGTCGGGGCCCACGTGCGCGCGACACTGGCCGGTGCGGGCAGCCTGCGCGATCTCGTCGAGGCGGACGAACGTCTCGGCCCCGACGCTGCGTTGCTCGTCGCCCCCGGTGTCGGTGTGACGATGCGGACGTCACGCGGGGCTGCCGGACCGGCTGCACTGAACGACCAGATCGAGCGCTATCGCGAGATGCTCGCCGCCGAACACGCTGCTTTCGACTGATCCGTGGAGCACGTCGCCCGCTCGCTGCTCGAGGCCGACTCGCCGGTCGTGGCTCCGCTGCTCCTCAACAAGTTGCTGGTCCACGGTGCGTGCGTCGGACGGATCGTGGAAGTCGAGGCCTATCGCGAGGACGACCCGGCGAGCCACACCTTCCGAGGTGAGACGGCCCGCAACGCCGTGATGTTCGGTCGGGCCGGCCACCTGTACGTGTACTTCACGTACGGGATGCACCACTGCGCCAACGTCGTCACGGGTGCCGCAGGAGATGGCGCCGCCGTGCTCGTGCGCGCCGTCGAACCGGTCGCCGGAATTGCCGTGATGCGACGGCGCCGCCACGGGCGGGAGGCGCTCGCCGACGGTCCCGCGAAGCTGTGCCAGGCGTTCGGGATCGATCTCGGACACAACGGTCTCGATCTGCTCGGCGGCGACGGGGTCGGCCTGTTCGACGACGGCACGCCACCACCCGAGCGCCCACGCATCGGTCCGCGGATCGGGATCACCCGAGCGCCGGACGTCGCCTGGCGGTGGCGGACACCCGGCTGATCAGCAGGCGTCGCGTACGTACGGGTACGGGTTGACCGCGCGCCCGCCGCCCGGATGGACCTCGAAATGCAGGTGGGAGATCCCGGCATTGCCGGTCGACCCGACGTAGCCGATCACCTCGCCCTGGGAGACCGATCGGCTCGAACCCTCCCAACTGCTGAGGTGGGCGTAGTAGTACGTGTCGCCGTTGTTCGCCGTCAACCAGACGGCATTGCCGCCGAGCCGGTTGGTCTTGAAGCGGGCGCTGCCGGACACGACGGCGACGAGTGGCACGCCCGACGGCGCGATCATGTCGACGCCTTCGTGGCTGCGACCACCGGATCGCGGTGCGCCCCACGTGTCGGAGAAGGTGTGGGTGCCGTTGACCGGGCATGCGATGCCCGCCCGTGGTGGCGGCGGTGGAGGCGGTGGAGGCGGTGGAGGTGGCGATGGCGGTGGCGGTGGCGGTGGTGGTGGTGGAGCAGCCGGCGCGGCCACCGGTGCTGTCGTGGTGGTCGGAACCGCCGCCGGCTCGTTGCGGACCACGGGCGGGACCGTGGATCCGCTACCGGTCTGGTTCGCCGACGATTGACTCGAGGACGATTGATTCGACGCGGCCTGATTCGACGCGGCTTGATCAGGAGCGGCCTGATCTGCGGCAGCCTGATCGGTGGCCGCCTGGGCTGCGGCTGCGGCGAACGCCGCCGCCTCGTCGGCTTCCCGGCGCTGGCGTTCGATCTCCCGGAGCCGGTCGAGCTCGCGCCGGACCGCAACGTCTGCCAGCCGTTGCTCCTCGATCTTCTGCAGTTCGAGAACCTCCGCCTGCGCCCGCTCCTGCAAACCCGCGAACTCGGTCCGCGCCCGTTCGGTGCGGGCCTGCTGACGTTCGAGGTCGGTGCGGGTCGCGTCGAGTGCGTCGATCGCGGCGTCGTAATCGTCGACATCCACCAGAGACGAGCCCGTCGCAGCTCCGATGAACACCGACGCAGTCCGGTCGTCCGTGGCGGCCTCCAGCCCATTGAGGAGCGGATTGTTGTCCACCCCACCACCGGTGAAGCGCCGGATCGCCACGGCGGCCAGATCGACCCGCAGGGCGTCGACCCGAACCTGCTGCGCGCCGAGATCCTGTTCGGTCGCCGAGAGTTCGATCGAGAGGGTGTCGAGCTCGGACTCCGCATCGAACATTGCCTGCGCCGCGGCGTTGGCCCGGTCTCGGGCCGCCATGATCTCGGCGGCGGCCCGAGCGGCGGCCTCGTCATTGGTGGTCGCCTCCACGCCGATCGGCGTCGCGATCATCACCATGACGGTGGCGACGACCAACGAACGGCGCCGGAGTGCGCGTGAGCGTCGGGGGGTACCGCTCGCCTGCATTCGCACATGTTACGGAATCATGACGGCAGTCGCAGGTCATGGGCGATGCGTCGTGTGAAACGAGGTGCCCGCCATCCCGACCGGTAACCACCGTGGTTACCGTGATCGCCCACGGTCATACTGGTCCGATGCTCCGGCGACGTGCCATGTTCGTCGGCATCGCAGCCGAGTTCCTGACGCGTGACGTGGACACGATCGTCGACTTGGCTCGCCGGGACGGGATCGTGCGAATCGTCCTGCGCGAGATCGTCGGGACCTACCCGGAGATGGTGATCGCCGACTGGTCGACGTACAACCGTGATCGTCCCGAGTGGTTCGCCCCGGACGGCATCCATCTCCGTCGGGCCGGGCCGTGGGCTGTCGGCGACTACATCTCGCGAAAAACCGCGTCCCTGGACGACCGGCCGTGCCCACAACCGGTGCGGCCGGGCAAGACCGCATCGAACCCGTGCCCCGACCCTGACACGACGGGGCCGATCGCCGACCTCGACGCGCTGTACCCGATCGGTGAGCCGTATCCGCGTGAACCGTTCCTGCTCGAATTCGAGAGTTCCTGTTGATGGCGGCACCCCCGTGGTGGAATCGCTGACCTTCGCGAGGAAGACGTCGTGAGGTGCCCGGCGAACGCCCCGACGTACAATCGATGATCGTATGGACCAGAGCAATATGGATCTGAACGACACGGACCAGAACGAGATGGACCTGATTGCCGATCTCGAAGCGCGCGGCCTGATCCAGGACTCCACCGATCGAGCGTTCCTCCGGGCCCGGGTGCAGGACGGGCCGGTCGGCATCTACTACGGCTGCGACCCGACGGCAGACAGCTTGCACGTCGGGAATTTGATCGGGCTGATCGTGCTGCGACGGTTCCAGGACGCTGGCCACCGGGCGATCGCGCTCGCCGGCGGCGCCACGGGTATGGTGGGCGACCCGGGCGGACGATCCGAGGAGCGCAACCTCCTCGACGACGCCACGTTGAGCAGCAACGTGGCCGCCATCAAGGCGCAGCTGGGCAGGATCGTCGACCTCTCCGACCCCGAACGCGGCGTCCTCGTCGACAATCGGGACTGGACCAGCGGGATCTCGCTGCTCGAATTCCTGCGCGACGTCGGCAAACACGTGACCGTCAATCAGATGATGGCCCGCGAGAGCGTGAAGATCCGGCTCGAGAGCGAGCACGGCATCTCGTTCACCGAGTTCAGCTACATGCTGCTGCAAGCCAACGATTACCTGTGGCTGCACGACCATCTCGACTGTCACATCCAAATCGGCGGTTCGGACCAGTGGGGCAACATCGTCTCGGGTGTCGACTTGATCCGACGCAAGCGCCAGGTCGCGGTCCACGCCTTTTCGTGGCCATTGCTCAAAGCCTCCGACGGCTCGAAGCTCGGCAAGACGACCGGCGCCCGGACCTGGCTCGACCCGGCGAAGACCTCGCCGTACCAGTTCCGCCAGCACTTCATGCAGGTCGCCGACGAGAATGTCAGGGCGCAGCTCATGGCGTTCTCCCTCCGGTCGGTCGCCGAGATCGAATCCGTGCTCGCGACGCACGCCGAAGCGCCCCACGAGCGTTCGGCGCAACGAACGCTCGCCCATGACGTGACCGCGCTCGTCCACGGTGAGGCCGCCGCGGTGGCAGCCGACGAGGCCGCCGATGTGCTGTTCGGCGGAGACCCGTCGGCCGCGTCGGTGGCCGGTCTCGAAGCCGTCTCGGCAGAGGTTCCGTCGTCTCGAATGACACCCGTGCAACTCGACGATCTGATCGGGGCACTCGTCGCGACCGGATTGGCGACTTCGAACAGCGATGCGCGCCGCACACTCGACGGTTCCGGGTACCGATGCAACGGGACGGTTCTGGAAGCGAACTCCCAGCTCAGCGACCATGCGATGCTGCACGGGCGGTACCTCCTGCTGCAGCGCGGCAAGAAGTCCCATCACCTCGTCGAAGTTTTTCCCTGAGACGGGTTGTGCAGGTGAAAACGGTTGGCTAGTATTTCTCTTCGCTCCACGGCGGCCTCACAGCCCCGGAAGAGCGACCCGGCACCAAGCCAAGCAGGCAGAACATCGCCGCCAAGATGTGCCAGAGCTGAGGCTCCTTGAAAACGGAAGAGAAGACAGAATGCCAGTGCGGGCAGGACGTCAGGGCGACTACCCTCGGGTGGTCGTGAGACGGACCTGCTTGTCAATTCAGTCGCCGACATACCCTTGTCGGTGACAAAAACTAATACGTCAAGATCGTGGAGATCGCGTTATTCCAAACGCTCCACGCTCGACACTCAATCGTTCTGATCTCGAGGCAACCGCCAAGAGTGACGACACGTTTTTGTTGGAGAGTTTGATCCTGGCTCAGGACGAACGCTGGCGGCACGCTTAACACATGCAAGTC
>JBDSBE010000055.1:0-5843 GCA_039921745.1 Ilumatobacteraceae bacterium
CCGAGATCCGACTCCCCCGCCATCTCAGCGCCCCCACCCCATCGAACGCGATCGGATTGGGGTTCGGGTGGTGTGGGGGGTCATGGTTAGCCTCGGAGTTCGGCGCCGAGTTTGGCCGTCGCCGAGACCACCGATCGGCGCACGTCGGCGACGTCGCTGTCGGTGAGATTACGGTCGGCGGCTTGAAGTCGAAGTCGGTATGCCAAGCTGCGACGACCGGCTCCCACCGACTCCCCGCGGAAGACTTCGAACAGTTCCAGGTCGGCCAGCAACGCGCCCGCGCCTTGACGGATCGCCCTTTCGACCTTCTCGGCGGGAACGTCATCGCCGACCACGAAGGCCAGATCGAGATCGCTCGATGGCATCCGACTGACCGGCTTCCACGTCGCCGGCTTCGGCTCGCGTCGGAGCACCTCGTCGAGATTCAGTTCGAGAATCGCCACGCGTTCGGAGATCTCGAACCGCTCCAACACGCGTGGATCGACCTCTCCGACGGCGCCCGTCGGGTCTTTGCCCGCCTGGAGCACTGCCGACCGCGTCGCGTGGAGGCCGCCCGGCACCCGGCTCTGGTCGATGCGAGCACCGACGCCGAGTGTCACCGAGACGTCACGCCACACCGCCATCGCCGCTGACGCGTCAGCTCCGGGGAGGACGACGCACAACGCCTCGTACTCGTCGGGCAACTCGCCCGTGCCAGGCGGGTAGACGTGCCCGATCTCGAACAGCGCGGCACCGGTACAGCGGTGCGACTCGTTGAACGCGACCGTTTGGAGCATGCCGGGGCGCAGTGATGTGCGCAGAACGCTCTCCTCCACGACGAGCGGATTGGTGATCGAGATCGTCGGCCCGTCGAGCCCGGCCCGCTCGAGCGTGTCGGGTGCCAGGAACGGATTTGGCATCGCTTCCGAGATCCCGAGGCCGAGCAGGACCTCACGGAGCAGGCGTCGCCGCTGCTGGTGCACCGTCAGGCGCCCATGAGTGGTCGACGCCGGTACCCGCTTGCCGAGTCGGTCGTACCCGTAGAGACGGGCGACCTCCTCGATCACGTCGACTTCGTGCTCGCTGTCCGGACGCCACGTCGGCAGTACGACGGTGCGCGTGTCACCGTCACCACCGACGGTGTAGCCGATCGGATCGAGCAGACCGGGCAGGTCGTCGCCGGCGAGGTCGGTACCGAGAATGCGGTTGACCTGGCCCACCCGAACGGTCGTCGAGCGATCCCGCTGGGGCATGGACTCACCGCGTTCGTCGGCCATCCCGGCGTGCACGACCAGGTCGGCGCAGGTCTCGGTGAGCAGTTCGGCGAAGCGGGCATGCGCCGTGTCGATCACGTACGGATCGCAGCCACGCTCGTAGCGCATGGACGCTTCCGACTGGAGACCGAGTCGCGACGACGACTGCAGAACGGTCAGCGGCAGGAACCAGGCGATCTCGTGGGCGACGGTCGTCGTCGAGTCGCTGATCTCGGTGTGTCGGCCACCCATCACGCCCCCGATGCCGATCGGAGCGTCGTCGGCGTCGCAGATCAGGAGATCGTCGGGGGTGAACCTGCGTGGCACACCGTCGAGCGTCACCATCTCCTCGCCCTCGGTCGCAACCCGGATGCGGAAACCGCCGCCGCCCAACGTGTCGAGGTCGTAGGCGTGGGTCGGCTGATTCAGTTCGAGCATCACGTAGTTGGAGACGTCGACGACGTTGTTGATCGGGCGCATGCCGGCAGCGGTGAGTCGCTGCCGCATCCACGGAGCGCTCGGCCCGACCCGGACCCCGCTCATCACCACACTGGTGAAGCGGCCGCACTTGTCGCCGTCGACCAGTTCGACCGGAGCAGACCGCTCGGGACCGGCGAGCGCGAGTTCGGGTGTGGGCGGGTGGAAGTCGATGCCCAGTTTGGCGGCGGCGTCACGAGCGATGCCCACGTATCCCCGGCAGTCGGGGCGGTTGCGGGTGATGTCGAGATCGAACAGCACGTCGGGCTGCAGGCCGAGCACGTCGCCGTACGGCACGCCCAGCGGAGTGTCGGGCGGCAGGAGCATGATGCCGCTGTGATCGGTGCCGAGCCCGAGTTCGTCAGCGGCACAGAGCATTCCTTCTGAGTCGATGCCGAGGATGGCCCGCCGCTCGATGGTCATACCGTTCGGCATCGTGGTGCCGAGGGTGGCCAGCGGCACGACATCGTCCGGCGCCATGTTGAAAGCGCCGCACCAGACGTGGCGCTCTGTGCCGTCGCCCGCGTCGATGTACACGCGCTGAATTTTCGCAGCGTCCGGATGTTGTTCGAGCCGCAGCACACGGGCCGACACGACCCCGTCGACCGTGTCGCCGATGAAATCGACTCCACCGACCTCCAGACCCAGCGATGTCAACACGTCACCGAGCCGCGTCACCGCATCCGAATCAGACGGATCAGCAAGATCCGCATACTCGTTCAGCCAAGACAGAAGGACCTTCATCGACAACCTCGTGACGAGACCACGAAACGAACCGGTGGGGACAGCGTGGAGCGGGCGTGACGGACGTGAAGCGAGACACCGCAGCGGTCCGGTGGGGGTGGAGCGAGTGACGACGACATATCAGAACTGGGAGACGAAGCGGACGTCGTTGGTGAACATGTCTCGGATGTCGTCGATCGCGTGCCGCATCGTCGCCATCCGGTCGATGCCGAACCCGAACGCGAACCCGCTGAACTCCTCGGGGTCGATGCCGGCGGCGTTGAGCACGTTGGGGTGCACCATGCCGCAACCACCGAGCTCGAGCCACGATCCGTCGGGACGTTGGATGTCGAACTCGGCCGACGGCTCCGTGAACGGGAAGTATGACGGCCGCAGGCGCGACGAGAAGCCGGGCCCGAAAAACGCCTTCGTGAACGCCTCGATCGTGCCGGCGAGGTCGGCCATCGTGATGTGACGGTCGACGACGAGGCCCTCGATCTGGTGGAACACCGGCATGTGCGTGGCGTCGGGTGTGTCTCGGCGGAAGACGCGGCCAGGCGCCACGATGTAGATCGGCGGTTCCTGTTCGAGCATCGTGCGAATCTGCACCGGCGATGTGTGGGTGCGCAGCACCACGCGGTCGTCGCCATCGGCGTCGGAGCCGTAGTCGACGAACAACGTGTCCCACTCGCCTCGAGCCGGGTGACCGACGGGCATGTTGAGGGCCTCGAAGTTGTGCCAGTCGGTCTCGACCTCCGGCCCTTCGGCGACCTGGAAGCCGAGTCCGATGAAGACATCCTCCAATCGTTCCCAGGCCTGGGTCACGAGGTGGGCGTGCCCGCGGGTCGGCCGACCGACGTGCTCGGTGAGGTCGAGACGCTCGGCCTGCACCTGCGCGTCGAGCGCCGCCGTGCCGAGTTCAGTCTTGCGAACTTGCAGCGCCCCTGACACAGCCTGCATCGCTTCGTTGACCGATTGACCGGCCGCCTTCTTCTCGTCGACCGTCGCGAGACCGCCGAGCTTCGTCTTCAACTGAGCGAGACGGCCCTTCTTGCCCAACAGCACGGAGCCGAGCGCCGTGACCGATTCGAGCGAATCGGTAGCGTCGATCTGTGCGAGCGCTGCGTCACGGGCAGCGCGGATGTCGTCGATCACGAGAGTCCTTTCAACACGACGAGCGTACGGGAGGAACACGCATCCCCGGGTCGGCTCAGGTGCGGGCGCGCAGGCTGATCAGCGGCGCCGTCCCCAGGCAGTCCGCCCGGGGTACCGAAATCGCAGAGCCGTCGTCATCGGCCCAAGGCTACGAAGGTCCGGGCGCAACCACCAACCCGATGGCTTGACCGTCAACGTCGCACCCCTCGCTGGCGGGCGGCCTCGAACACCAAGATCGTGGCCGCCATTGCGACGTTCAGGCTCTCCGCACGACCGCGATGCTCGATCCGCACCCATCCGTCCATCGGCGCGTCGTCGGCCAGCCCGTGAGCCTCGCTCCCGAGCACGACCGCGACCCTGCCCGACCAGTCGGTGTCGACGTGACGTTCCCCGCGGTGCGATGACGTCCCGATCAGGCGGAGACCCGCCGCCCGAACGTCGTCGAGGGTCGCCTCGATCACCGGCACGTGGAACAGCGCGCCGGCGCTCGCACGAACGACCTTCGGGTTGAATGGGTCGACGGAGCCGGGCGTCAGCACGACGGCGTCGACGCCGGCCGCTTCTGACGAACGCAAGATCGTGCCGAGATTTCCCGGGTCGTTGAGCTGGTCGGCAACGATCACGAACCCGGCCTTGTCGATCGATGACGCGGTATCGGGCATCCGGATGATCGCGATGTTCGGCTGGGGACGTTCCGTCGACGCCGCCCGATCGATCACGCCCTCTGCGAGGTCCAACACGTCGCCGGCGGTCACGGGATCGGCGCCGGGCGCGACGAACTCGACTTCGATCTCCCAGCCGGCTGCAACGGCCTCGCCGATCAGGACCGCCCCTTCGACGACGAACGCACCGTCGTCCCAACGCGCACTACGACGCCCCGAGAGGCGCCGTAGTCGTTGAACCTTCGGATTGGTGAAGGTCAGTGGTTCGCGCAGAACCGGCTCCTCAGAGCGCGGCCTTCGCCTGGGCCACGATCGCCGTGAAGGCGGTCGGGTCGGTGACGGCGAGATCGGCGAGGATCTTGCGGTCGACCTCGATGCCGGCGGCGTTGAGGCCGGCGATGAAGCGGCTGTAGCTCATGTCGTTCTGGCGGCATGCAGCGTTGATGCGCTGGATCCAGAGGCGACGGAATTCGCCCTTCTTGGCCCGCCGGTCACGGAAGGCGTACTGCCCACTGTGGAGCAGCTGTTCGTTGGCGGCCCGGAACGAACGGCTCTTGTTGCCGTAGTAGCCCTTGGCCTGCTTGAGGACTTTCTTGTGACGTTTGGTCTTCGTCACGCCGCGCTTGACGCGTGCCATGTTCTTGTCTCCTTGTGTCGGTCAGTCGATGCTGATACTCGGTGCGAACTGGTCGCGTGTCAGCGCTCGGCGAGGAGACGCTTGATCTTCTTCACGTCGCCCGGGTGGACGTCGCGGTCGCCTTCGAGGCGGCGCTTACGAGTCGAGCTCTTGTGCTCGAACAAGTGCTGGTTCATGGCCTGCTCCCGCCGGAGCTTGCCCGAACCGGTCTTCTTGAACCGCTTGGCGGCTGTTTTCGATGTCTTCATCTTCGGCATCATTCGTCTCCTGATGTCTCGGTGGCTGCCTGGTCGCCGGGCGCTGGATCATCGGCTGGCGCCGGTGATGCTGCGGGTTCCGTCGATTCGGCGACCGTGGCCTCGGCTGCGGCTTTCTTCTCCGCTTCCTCGGCTGCTTTCTTGATGGCCTCCTGGGCCTGCTTGTCGGGCGACAGCACGAGCGACATGCTGCGCCCCTCCATCCGAGCCTGATTCTCAACCTTGGCGATCGGGCCGGCGGCCCGGATCACGTCGTCGAGGATCTTGCGTCCGAGCTCGGGGTGCGCCATCTCGCGACCACGGAACTGGAGGGTCACTTTGACCTTGTGTCCGTCCTCGATGAACTCGACGAGGTGTCGCATCTTCGTGTCGAAGTCGCCCTTGCCGATCTTGGGTCGGAACTTGACTTCTTTGACGGTGACATGGGTGGTCTTGCGGCGGGCCTCTTTGGCCTTCTGCGCTTCCTCGTACCGGAATTTTCCGTAATCCATGATCCGGCAGACCGGCGGATTCGCCATCGGCGCGACTTCGACGAGGTCGAGGTCGAGCCCACGGGCCATCCGCAGCGCTTCGGGAACCGCTTTGATCCCCAGTTGGTCACCGTCGGGACCGATCAAGCGGACCTCGCGGGCCCGGATTCGGTCGTTGACACGATGTTGGTCGCTCCGTGGCGGTGCTATGACTGATCACTCCTGTGCAA
>JBDSBE010000056.1:0-27915 GCA_039921745.1 Ilumatobacteraceae bacterium
CCATTCGTGCGTACGCCCCGTGCGAGGCGTAACTCTCGACCTCGGCGGTGCAGCTCGTGCCGACCGGATGGTGCTCGACGAAGTCGATGAACGGCATGAGTTCGTTGACGTGGTCCCTGGCACCGACAGCGAGCGGGGTCGCGTCGGCCGCATCGGTGCGCTCTGCCTTCGTCTCGCCATCGCCGCGACCTCGGCCGCCACCTCGACGGCGACCACCGGACCGCGACTTGGACGTCGCACCCGGCGACGTTTCCGTCGGAGGGGTGTCGGCCTCGTCGCCGGCGTCGTTCGAGGAAGTGTCCACGGGTGCTGCCGATTTCTTGCGGACCCGACGATTCGCAGTCTGCTTGGCCTCGGTGTGGTCGGCGTCCTTGGCCTCTTTCACCGACCGCCTGCTCTTCGGGCCGCGCACGGGTGTTCGGCTGACCCACACCCATCCGACGTGCGGGACGGGCTTGCCGCCGACGAGTCGGCCTTCGTCGAACAACCAGTCGTAGTCCCCGTGGAACTCCTGGAAGGAGTCGTTCGAGAGCACGCCGGCCTTCGCCTTGTTCGCGATCGACAGGACAAATGCGTCGCCACGACCGATCGCACCGGCCGGCGGTGTGACCAGCTCGTTGTTGGCGACCGCTTCGTCGAACGCCTTCGCTTCCTTTTTCGAAATGCGGTGTCCGAACGTGGCGTCGACCACGACCGTGATCTCGACGTCGGGGTTCTCTTCCATGAACGCCAGGACCGCTTCGTTGAGCTGCTCCAGGCTGGGCTTCGACCGGCCTTCGGTGGCGATGTTGGATCCATCGACCACGAAGAGGCTGGGTTTGTGTGATGTGGGCATGTGTCGTTTTTCTCGATTCAGGCGCGCAGAGTTGCGGCGCCGTCCCACATCGTAGGGTGTTCGACCATGTCGACCGCGGAGATCAAGGCCGTCTTCTGGGACTTCGGAGGCGTCATCCTCTCGAGTCCCTTCGACGCGTTCAACGAGTACGAAGCCGCCAACGGCGTTCCTGCGGACTTCATCCGCTCCGTCAACGCCACCAATCCCGACACGAACGCGTGGGCGCTGATCGAACGACATGAGGTCGACGCCGACGCGTTCGACGATCTGTTTGCAGCCGAGTCCGAAGCGCTGGGTCATCGGATTCCCGGGCGCGCCGTACTCGGGATGTTGAGCGGCTCGGTCCGTCCCGACATGGTCGCAGCGCTCGACACAGTCATCGACGCGGGCTACATCACGGCCTGCCTCACCAACAACGTCCGCAGTTCCGATCCTCGCGGCGCACGTCCCGAGGTCGACGCCGTGATGGCGAAGTTCGACCACGTGGTCGAGTCGAGCGCAGTCGGATGTCGCAAACCGGAGACCCGCTTCTACGAGATCGCGTGCGAGGTCGCCGGTGTGGCACCGGGCGAGTGCGTCTTCCTCGACGACCTCGGCATCAACCTCAAACCGGCGCGGGCCATGGAGATGACGACGATCAAGGTGCTCACGGCCGACCAGGCCATCACCGACCTCGAAGCAGTCCTCGGCATCTCGCTGCGCTGACTGCCGTCATGACACCTGCTCGATCGGACCGCCCCTCGTCGGACGGGGTGCACCTGCGGACGCTGAAGTAGCCTTGGCCGTCATGTCGAGCGACGTCCGGGGTGATGCGTGATGTCTCCGGAACAGGTTCGCCCGGCGATCGACTCGCGCGCCGTGCTCGACGTCCTCGCCCGCGCGGTGGTCGTGACCGACCCGGGCGGCCTGATCGTGCTCTGGAACCGGGCCGCCGAAGAGCTATACGGGTGGGCCGAGCACGAAGTGTTGGGCCGTTCCGTACTCGATGTCTTGGCACCCGCCCATCAGGCCGAGCAGAACGCGGAGGATCTGGAGTCGGTCGCACGCGGCACGTCGATGTCCGGCGACCGTTTGGTGATGCACCGCCTCGGCGACACCATGCGGGTGCACACCTTCGCACGGGTGATGCTGGATCAGCACGGCTCGACCATCGCGATCGTCGGCTCGTCCGAGGACGTCGGCGCCCTGAGGATCGCCGAGCAACGGTCACGCGACCTGTCCGAGCAGTTCAGCCTGGCGTTAGAGGCGGGCGGCCTCGGGACGTGGCGCTGGGACCTGCCATCGGGTGAGATCGTGTGGGACGAGCGGATGGAGACTCTGTTCGGGGTGGGTGCCGGGGGATTCGACGGCCGTTTCGAGACCTACGTGTCCCTGCTCCATCCGGACGATCGCGTCGAGGTGCTCGCGCACGTCGACGAAGCGGTGCGCGAGAAGTCGACCTACCGCGTCGAACATCGGGTGGTGTGGCCCGATGGTTCGGTCCACTGGATCGCAGGTGTCGGCGGCGTCACGCTCGACGACCGGGGTGAGGTGACCGGCACCGTCGGATGCACCATGGACGTCACGGATCAGGTGGAGCAGGCGATCGAGCACCAGCGGCTGGCGGACCTCGCCGCACACGCGGCCGCCAACGAACGACTGCAGCGGGAACGCCTCGAGTTCCTCGCGCAGATCAACGAGGTGCTGAACTCGTCGGCGACCGTGCGCGACGTGATGACGAACGTGACCAGGAGCGCAGTGCCGCGACTCGGTGACTGGTGCACGATCCACGTGCTGCCGCCGGACGGCCGCGGTTCGCCGGACGTCGAGGTCGCCCACATCGATCCGGCCATGATCGCCTACGCGCGCGAGATGCAGGAGCGGTTCCCGTACGACCCCGACGCCCCCCACGGCGTACCGGCGGTCATCAGGACCGGAGTCGGCGAGTTCTATCCGGAGATCACCGACGCCCTACTCGCTTCGTTCGACGTCGAGGCCGAGGCCCGTGACATCGTCGTCGAACTCGACCTCCGATCGATGATCACGGTTCCGATGAAGAAGCGCGGTCGGGTCGTCGGTGCGCTCCAGTTCATCGCCACGACCGAGTCGCGCCGGTATGCCGGCGACGACTTGGCGCTGGCCGAGACGCTCGCCGGCCGAGTCGCCTCGACGATCGAGAACCTGCGGCTCCACGAACGGGAGCGCGACATCGCCCAGACCCTGCAACGCAGCCTGCTCCCGGCGTCACTCCCCCGGATTCCCGACATCGACACCGCGGTTCGATACTGGCCCAACGGCGAGTCGACCGAAGTGGGCGGCGACTTCTACGACCTGTTCGAACTCGAGCGCGACGATGAGTTCGCCGTCGTGCTCGGCGACGTGTGCGGGACGGGCCCGGCGGCCGCCGCGCTGACCGGGATCGCCCGCCACACGATTCGCGACAGCGCCTGGCACGGAGACGACCACGAAGGAGTACTGCACTCCCTGAACCGAGCCGTCAGACGATCCGGGAGCCAGACGTTCCTGACGTGCGTGTATGCCACCGTCCAGCGAGACCGGCGCGAGGTGACGGTGTCGTGTGGAGGTCATCCGCTCCCGGTGCTGGTCAGCGGATCCGGATCCAGGTTCGTCGGGGCACCCGGCACGCTGCTCGGGGCGATCGACGACATCGTCGTCAATCCGTCGACGCTCGCACTCGCCGCCGGAGATGTCATGGTCTTCCACACCGACGGTGCCACCGACCTGCCACCCCCGCACGATCTGGATGAAGCGCACTGGCTCGAGCTCGTCTCGGACGCGGCGCGCGACGGCGGCACCGCCGACGACATCGCCGATCGCATCCAGACGAAACTCGAGGCGATTCTCCCGTTTCGGTCACGGAACGACGACATCGCTCTCCTCGTGCTCGTCGTCGACAGGCAGCGTCCCGACGAGCAAGCCCCGATCTGACGCGACCCTGGCCCGACCGTTCGATCGGGCGGATCATCGCTGACCGGCGGACGTCTCGTTCGGCTCGATCGGCGTGACGTGCGAGAAACGGAGTTTCCTCACGGCATACCCGTGCGGTGAGAAGCGTCCGCTGACGTCGAACGTCAACGACCTCGGCGGGACGTGATCCCGAACACGGTGGTCTCCAAGGTCGGGGTCGCCGGCACGGTGTGCTTCTACACCCTCACCGGCACCGACCTGATCGCCGATGTCAACGGCTACGTCCCGGCCAACGGGTCACCCCAGCCGCTGTCTCCGGCCCGACTGCTGGAGACCCGCAAGGGTTCGAACGACGTGACCATCGACGGAGCCTTCCCGGGCGCCGGTCGGGCCGCCGCCGGCTCGACCACCCAGTTGACCGTCACCGGGCGCGGTGGCGTCCCGGCCAAGGCATCGACTGTCGTCCTGAACGTCGGAGCGGTCCTGCCGTCGGGTCCGGGGTTCCTGACCGTCTACCCCTGCAACGAGAAGCTGCCGGTGGCCTCCAATGTCGACGATCTGGGCGGCGACGTGATCTCCAACGCCGTGGTCGCCAAGGTGGGCACCGACGGCAAGGTGTGCATTGACACGCTGACGGAGACGGACATCATCGCTGACGTGTTCGCCACCGACTCGGCTCCGGTACCGTTCCGCACATCCTGAGCAGACACCGCATCGTCAGAGGTCGGCGAAGGTCCGGTCCATGAGCCCGGAGAGCTCCTGATCGTGGACCGCCTTCGAGCCCGTGGCAGGGCTACCTGACTCGAATCGCGCGACGTGACGCAGGTCGTAGCCGAGTTCTTTGACCCGCCAGGTGTGATGTTCGATGAAGTTCCAGGCGCCCATGTTCTCCGGCTCCTCCTGCAACCAGCGCAACTCCTTGGCGTTCGGGTAACGCTCCTGCACGATCTCGAGCATCCGGGTCGTCGGGAGCGGATACAGCTGCTCGACACGCACGATCGCCACGGGCGCCTCGCGCTCGTCACGCGCCGCCATGGCATCCCAGGCGACCTTGCCGGAGCAGAACACGACCCGTACCACTGCGGCCGGATCAGCGACACCAGGATCGTCGAGGACCTCCTCGAACGAGCCGGTCACCAGATCGTCGATCGGTGACCGCGTCTGTTTCATGCGCAAGCCCTGTTTCGGGGTGAACAGCACCAGCGGTGTATGGCGCTCGCTGTGCACCTGCCGACGCAGCAGATGGAAGTACTGGCCGGCCGTGGTGGCGTTGCAGACCTGCATGTTGTCCTCGGCGGCCAACGTCAGGAAGCGCTCGATGCGGGCCGACGAGTGCTCCGGGCCCTGGCCCTCGTAGCCGTGCGGCAGGAGCAGGACGACGCCGTTGCGCTGACCCCACTTGTCCTCGGCCGCGACGATGTACTGGTCGATAATTATCTGGGCCCCGTTGATGAAGTCACCGAACTGTGCTTCCCACATCACGAGCGCCTCGGAGTTGGCGTGGGCGTATCCGTACTCGTATCCGAGGGCGGCGTACTCACTGAGCAGCGAGTCGTAGACCCAGAAGTTCGCACCGGCGCCATCGAGCCCGCTCAGCGGGATCCACGGTGTGGCGTCCTCGTAGTCGATCAGCGCCGCATGCCGTTGGCTGAACGTTCCGCGGCGCGAGTCCTGCCCTGCGAGTCGCACCGGGTGGCCCTCGCGCATCAGCGATCCGATTGCGAGCGCTTCGGCCGTCGCCCAGTCGAAGTCGTGGTCGGCCTCGAAATCCCTGGTGCGCTTGTCGAACTGCTTGACCAGCTTCGGGTGTGGCGTGAAACCCTCCGGGTAGGCGGTCAGCTGCTCGAAGATCTGTTCGAGCGTTCCGTGGTCGACACCGGTCTGGATGTGAGGCAGGACGCCGACAGGTTTCGGGGGCGGCGGCACCTTGCCGACCTCGGTCGCCTTGGATCGCGTCTCTTCCAGCGCGATCTGGAGCTTGCCCTGGAAATCGCTGAGCGCCTGCTCGGCCTCGTCGACGGTGATGTCGCCGCGCTTCACCAGCGATTCGACGTAGAGCTTGCGGACGCTGCGGCGTTCCGAGATCGCCTTGTACATCAGCGGCTGGGTGTAACTCGGGTCGTCGCCCTCGTTGTGACCGTAGCGGCGATAGCACACCATGTCGATCACGACGTCCTTGTGGAACTGCTGGCGGTACTCCCATGCGAGTCTGGCGACCCGCACACACGCTTCCGGGTCGTCGCCGTTGACGTGGAAGATCGGCGCCTGCACCGTCTTGGCGACGTCGGAGCAGTACAGCGACGATCGGCTCATCTCGGGCGCCGTGGTGAACCCGATCTGGTTGTTGATGATCACGTGGATCGTGCCGCCGACCCGATACCCGGCGATGTCGCTCATCGCGAGGCATTCGGCGACGATGCCCTGGCCCGCGAACGCCGCGTCACCGTGGATCAGCATCGGCAGCACCGAGTACGACCCGATCGGCTCGATCTGGTCCTGTCGGGCCCGCGCCATCCCCATCACGATCGGGTCGACCGTCTCGAGGTGGCTCGGGTTGGCGGCCAGCTCGACGGGGATGTCGGCACCGGACGGGCTCTCGTATTTGCCGGTCGTCCCGAGGTGGTACTTGACGTCGCCCGACCCCTGCACCGTGTCGGCGTCGACGTGCCCTTCGAACTCCGAGAAGATCGCCTCGTAGCTCTTCCCCATGATGTTGGACAGCACGTTCAAGCGCCCACGGTGGGCCATGCCGATCACGGCACCCGTCAGACCACTGTCCGCGGCGCCGGACAGGATTTCATCCAGGATCGGAATCGCCGATTCCGCACCCTCGATCCCGAATCGCTTCGTGCCGACGTACTTCGTCGCAAGGAACTTCTCGAACGCCTCGGCGGCGTTGATCCGCTCGAGGATCCGATCTTTCTTCTCCTTCGAGTACGTCGGTGGCTTGATCTCGACGTTCTGCTGGATCCATGCCTGCTCCTCGGTGTTCTGGATGTGCATGTATTCGACGCCGATCGAGCGGCAGTACGCGTCACGGAGCACACCGAGCAGGTCTCCGAGTTTCATCTTGTGGCTCCCGCCGACCCCGTCGGTCAGGAACTCGCGATCGAGATCCCAGATCGTGAGCCCATACGTGGCCGGGTCGAGCTCGACCGGCATGTGCGGTTGCTTCCAGTGCAGAGGGTCGAGGTCGGCGATCAGGTGGCCGCGCACACGATGGACCCGGATCAGCTTGGCGACCGCCATCTGCTTGGCGAGCATCGCCTCCTCACGGTCGAGTGGATTGATGTCGGGTCGCCACTGCACCGCCTCGTACGGCATGTCCAGGTCGACGAAGATGTCGTCGTAGAACCCGTGCTCGCCGAGCATCAGCTCGTGCATCCGCTTGAGGAACAGGCCCGACTCGGCGCCCTGGATGATGCGGTGGTCGTAGGTCGAGGTGATCGTGACGACCTTCGAAACGCCCATCGCCGACAGGTTGCGACGATCTGCGCCCTCGAACTCTGCCGGGAAGTCGATGCTGCCGACACCGACGATCACGCCCTGGCCCGGCATCAGGCGGGGCACGGACTGCACCGTGCCGATCGTGCCGGGGTTCGTCAGTGTGACGTTGGCGCCCGCGTAGTCGTCGATCGTGAGCTTTTTGTTCTTGACCTTGCGCAGGATCTCCTCGTACGCAGCCAGGAAGCCGTTGAAGTCGAGCGTGTCGGCCTGCTTGAGCACGGGCACGATCAGACTGCGGGTGCCGTCACCGTTGTCGACGTCGACCGCGAGGCCCATGTTGACGTGCTCGTTGCGGATCAGGCGCGGTTTGCCGTCGTGGCCTTCGGCGAACCCGTTCTTCATGTTGGGAACGGTCTCGGCGATCGCCCGGACGATCGCGTACCCGATCAGGTGCGTGAAGCTGACCTTGCCCATCCCCGACCGGGCGCGGTAGCCGTTGATCACCTTGCGGTTGACCTCGAGCAGCTTGGCGGGGACGTTGCGGAAGCTGGTCGCCGTCGGCACCTCGAGGCTTGCTGCCATGTTGCGAACGATCGCGGCGCCGACGCCTTTGATCAGCTCACCCGCCTCGTCGGCCGGCGGATCGGTTTTCGGCGGATCGGTTTTCGGCGGATCGGCTTTCGGCGGGACCACCGGCGACGGTTCGACGGCCTTCGCAACGGTCTCGACGGGGGCCGTCCGTGATATCGGCTCGTCCGCCTGCACCGGGTCCGGGGCGGGTTGGGGTGCAGCGGGGGCGGTCGACGGGGACGCCGATTCGGCTCGTTCCGCTGTCTTGGCCGGCGCACTCACTGAGCGGTAGTCGTCGAAGAACTCCTGCCAGGCTTCGGCCACCGATGCGGGGTCCGTGCGGTATTGCTCGTACATCTCTTCGACGAGCCAGGAGTTGGCGCCGAAACCGGAGCCGGAAGAATCTGATGCAGCCATCGCGTTCGATGGTACCCCCCTGTCACGTCCTCGGCCCGAAACAGCACATCCGTCCTGTCGATCTGGCAGCATGGTCGGCATGCAAGGCGGCCCAGACGACTCGCCAAACGATTCGCCAAACGATGCGCCAAACGATGCGATGGAACCCGGCGAGTTCCCCGTTTCCCATCCGCGTCCGCTCGATCCGCCCCACAGTTCGGTCGAGTCGGGTGGTGACATCGGTGCGTCCGGGACCACCCAGCTGGTCCTGCCGCACGCCGACGCCAAAGTCCCTCCCGAGGCGTCGACTCGCGCCGCCGTGCCGACTCGGGGTGCCGAGACCTGGTACCGGACCGATCAGGACCGCTTCAAGAGCGTGCGCCGACGGGCCAACCCGTGGTATCGCCGCCTGGGCCGGGCTGTCATCGGGTGCACTTTTCTCGCAGCGGCAGCGGTCGGGCTGTATTTCGGCGCCCGGGTCGTCCAGGACTTCCTCGACCGCGATCGACTGCCGACGCCCGGCGTCGAAGTCGCGGCGATCCGGTCGACGAGTTTCGAGATCCGGTCGACGGCGCCGGCACCGATCATCGACGGCACGCTCACACTGGACACGTCGTCGCGGGCGTTCGAGTTCGTCGGGCGCGGGGGTGGGGCGCAGGCAGGGGTCCAGATGATCAGTCGTGACGGCACGACGGTGCTGATCCGACGCGGAACCGGTGAGTTCTCCGCACCGGGGCCCGCTGACCAGGTCGCGAGCGATGTTCAACGCGCCGTGTCCTATCTCGTCAACGACGACACTGCGGACGCAATCCTCACCAACCGACTCCGGCGCGGGTACGTGAACCTCGACGATCGGACCGAGGTCGGCGCCGGCAACGACCGAGTGATCCGGTACGAGACGCGAATCGACACGGCGTCGTTCTCCCGGGATCTGCCGCTGCAGGCGCAGGAGTTCCGGGACGGCGCAATCCCTGGCGTTGCGGATGTGCGGTCACTCCCGGTCACGCTCAGCGTCGACGCCGACGGGGTCCTCGTGGGCGTCGACGACTCGATCACCAACTGGTCGTGGCAACGGCTGGCGTACTCCGATCAACCGTTCGTGCCGACCGGCGAGGATCCCGGTCTCGACATGCCGATCACGATCACCGACGGCAACATCGATGCCGGCTGACGACGCCGTCAGATCCGCTCGAGCGCACCGTTGTCGAACAGTGCGGTGATCCCGAACGCCAGCCGGTCGTCGTCCATCTCGGTATCGGGCGGGATCGAGAGGTCGCCTTCGGCGGCGGCGACGAGGCCCGGCAGCAGTCGCGCATCGCTGCTCGTGTTGAGGAACAGGTCGTCGTTGCCGAGCACGTAGCGAACGGCCCGGGCGATGGCATCGGGATCGTCCAGCGGCTCGTACCAACTGAAGTGCGGTTGATCCGGATCGGACCATCGCCCGCGGGCCACTGACTTGATGGTCTGCATCGCGACCTGACGGTCGTGACACATCGACCGGAGGGCCTCCACATCCATTCGGTACGCATCGACCTGCATGAGCACGTGGTTGTACGGGAACAGCACGCTGTCGAAGTCGAAACGCTCGAGGCTCTTGACGTGCATCCCGGCGATGCGCAGGCCGTGCCCGGTCACACCAATTCGTCGCACGAGGCCCTCGTCGCGCGCAGTGACGAGGGCGGCGACCGCGCCGTCGGGGGCGAACGCCGTCTCCCACTCGTCAGGCTCCACCAGGTTGTGCAGCTGGATCAGGTCGACATGGTCGACGCCCATCCGTCCCAGCGACCGCTCGAGCTCTGCGCGTGCGTCCGTGCCGTTGCGTTCACCGGTCTTCGTCGCGAGGAAGTAGCGATCCCGATGCCGTGCGAGGAACGGCCGGAGGCGGACCTCGGAGTCGCCGTACGAGGCCGCCGTGTCGATGTGGTTGATCCCGGATGCGTCGACGACCGACATGGTGGCGTCCGCGCGGTCCTGGCTCATCCCGCCGAGCGCGGCTGCACCGAAGATCACGCGCGTGGATTGATGACCGGACCGTCCGAAGGGGGCGAGGGGGAGCATGACGCAAACCTACTGCGCACGTCGGGCAGCCTTGTTGACGAGGTACGCCCCGGCGATCGCGATCGCGCTGCCGACGATCGCCAACCCGTCGACCGACTCCCCACGGAACGCCAGACCGAGTGCCAGGGCGACCGCCGGGATCAGGTAGGTGGTCGACACGCCCGTGTGCTGCCGTAACTGCCCGCGTTGGAGGCCATCAGCACGAATGCGAGCCCCGTCCCGAGGGCGCCGAGCACCGCAACGGCGAGTGCACGGCGCCAGGCGAACGACGAGTCGCTGATGCCGGGCGCGCCGAGGGGCGCGGTGACCACCAGCGCAACCGCCAACGAACCGACGATCACCGGGAGCGAGCCGAGCCGTCGCTGCATCGGCGCGGCCAGGTTGAGGGCGACGCCGTAACAGCAGAGTGCGAGCAGGATCATCCCGATGTCGGCTGCGCTCGATCCGCCGTCCGACGACGACGGCAGTGCGATCAGCACGATCCCTGCGAGCCCGATCGCCAACCCCACCTGCTGACGCGCCCGTGGAAACGAACCGGCGATGACGGCGGCGACGATCGCGGTGAACACGGGGTTCGCGCCGTTGAGCATCCCGGTGACGCTCGACGAGACCCGCTGTTCGGCGAGTGCGAACAGCGTCAGCGGCACGCTCATCCAGACCACGCCGAGCACGACGAGGCGTGGCCATGCCCCGGCCGGAATCGGCGCGTTTGCGCGGGCACGGTGAGCAGCACGCTCAACCCGAATGCGATCCGCATCCAGGTGAGCAGGTACGGCGAGAACGCATCGAGGCCTTCCGCGATCAGGAAGAAGCTCGATCCCCAGATCAGACCGGGGAGCGCGAGGGCGACCCAGTCGGCGGGGCGCAGTACGACGTCCTCGGGCGCGACGAGGGGCGTGGTGACCGTCATGACGACCGGCACGGTACGGCCGTGTTTCCGGGTTTCCAGCGACGAATCGGGCGCATCGGCGACGGTCGGTCAAGATGCACGGATGACGAACGCCGACCGACCGGGCTTCCGGACCCGCTCCGTCCACGCCGGCGCGCGGCCGGACCCCGCAACCGGGGCGCGCGCCGTGCCGATCTACCAGACGTCGTCGTACGTGTTCGGCGACACGGACGAAGCCGCCAACCTGTTCGCACTGCAGACGTACGGACACATCTACAGCCGGATCTCCAACCCCACGGTCGCCGCGTTCGAGGAACGGGTTGCGTCGCTCGAGGGCGGGATCGGTGCGATCGGCACGTCGAGCGGGCAATCGGCCGAGTTCCTGACGCTCGCCGCGCTCGCCGGTCAGGGTGACCACATCGTGGCCAGTGCACAGCTGTACGGCGGCACGCGCACCTTGATGGAGGTGACGCTCGCACGATTCGGCGTGGAGACGACGTTTCTGCCGGAGCCGGAGCCCGACCGGGTGGCAGCCGCGATCACCGACCGCACCCGAGCGGTGTACGTCGAGACGATCGCCAACCCGAGCGGCATGATCCCCGACTTCGACGGCCTCGCCGACGTGGCCCGAGCGGCTGGGCTCCCACTCGTCGTCGACTCGACCATGGCGACGCCGTACCTCTGCCGACCACTCGAACACGGCGCGGACATCGTGCTCCACTCCGTGACCAAGTTCATCGGCGGGCACGGCACGTCACTGGGCGGAGCGATCGTCGAGTCGGGCCGGTTCCCGTGGGACAGCGGTCGCTTCCCGCTGATGACCGAGCCCATGCCGGCGTACGGAGGATTGTCGTGGTGGGCGAACTTCGGTGAGTACGGCTTTCTGACGAGGGTCAGGTCCGAGCAACTGCGCGACGTCGGCGCGACGATGACCCCGTTCAACGCGTTTCTGTTCCTGATGGGTCTCGAGACGCTTGCGCTGCGCATGCGACAGCACGTCGAGAACGCACAGATCGTGGCGCAATTCCTGGCCGATCACCCCCTCGTCGACTGGGTCAAGTACAGCGGTCTTCCCGATTCGCCGTGGTTCGAACGGGCGCAGCGGTATCTGCCGGACGGTCCGGGCGCGGTGTTCGCCTTCGGGGTTCGTGGCGGTCGGGCGAACGGCGCCCGCTTCATCGAGGCGGTGCGTCTGGCCTCCCACCTCGCCAACATCGGTGACGCCCGCACCCTGGTGATCCACCCGGCGTCGACCACCCATCAGCAGCTGTCCGACGAGAGCCTCGTCGCCGGTGGCGTGACTCCCGACCTGGTCAGGATCTCCGTCGGGTTGGAGGACGCCGACGACATCTGCGCCGATCTCGATCAGGCGCTCGCTGCAAGCCAGGACGGTGCGTGATGGCGATCCTGGAATCGGCCGCCGAACGCCTTGATCTCATGCAGCACACGAACTCGGTCGCGATCGTCGGCATGTCGTCGAATCGTGCCCGGGCGAGCCACTTCGTCGCAACCTATCTCGCGGGCAAGACCGAGTGGACCGTGTGGTACGTCAACCCGCGCGAATCCGAAATTCTCGGGCAACCGGTCTATCCCTCGCTGTCGGCGCTGCCGTCGCCGCCCGATCTCGTCGACGTCTTCCGTCGCGCCGACGAGTTGTCGACGGTGGTCGACAAAGCGATCGACGTCGGCGCACAGGCGGTGTGGTTCCAGCTCGGCCTCGAGCACGATGCGGCTGCCGCGGCCGCCTCAGAGGCCGGTCTCGCGGTCGTGCAGAATCGCTGCCTCAAGATCGAGCACGCCCGGTTCGCCGGCGGCCTCCACTGTGCCGGTTTCGTGACCGGTGTGATCGACAGCCGGCGCACGCGCCTGATCTGACGCTCCTGATCTGGCGCTCCTGGTCTGGCGTGTCGAAACCCGGCCCGTCGTCGACGTACGCCCGTGCCAGTGTGAGGTCGTGCCCGACCAACATCTCGACCCCGCCGTCGCAGCGACGTACGACCAGCGCGTCGCCGAGCGGTTCGATCCGGCCGTGCTCGGCGCCACGGTCGACCGTCTCGCCGAGTTCGCAGCTCACGGGCGGGCGCTCGAGTTCGCGATCGGGACGGGCCGGGTCGCGCTCCCGCTCGCAGCGCGCGGTGTCGAGGTCCACGGGATCGAGCTGTCAGAACCGATGCTCCGACAGCTACGGGGCAAGCCCGAAGGGGACGCAATCCAGGTCACGACCGGCGACATGACCCACGCTCTGGCGCCAGGCAGGTTCTCCCTCGTGTACCTCGTCTTCAACACGATCGGGAACCTCACGTCGCAGGCCGAGCAGGTCGCCTGTTTCCGCAACGCCGCCCGCCATCTCGTGCCGGGCGGTCGGTTCGTCATCGAGGTCGGCGTCCCCGACCCACCATCACGACACGACCCGAACCGATTCGAGGTGTTCGACGTGTCCGACAGTCACGTCGGCGTCGACGAGTACCCGGACGGCACCGACCAGGTGCTGGTGTCCCACCACGTCCACCCCGGGGCAGACCAGGCCCCGAGGATCTCGGGGCGCTTTCGATACGTCTGGCCGTCAGAGCTCGACCTGATGGCACAACTCGCCGGCATGGCGTTGGAACACCGTTGGGGCGATTGGGACCGTTCTCCGTTCACGAATCGATCCCCGGCCCACGTGTCGGTCTGGCGTCTCGACCCGACATGACCGGTGACGTCGAGGCTGAGACCGAGATGCGCGGATCGCCGCCGACGCGACAGAATGAGCACGTGACCGCCATCACCGAAACCGACGTGCAGGACTTCCGACGTGACGGTGCCGCCGTGCTGCGCGGCGCACTGTCGAACGACTGGATCGAGTCGCTGCGCGACGGCGTGGAGCACAACCGCACCCATCCGAGCGCGTGGTCGCACTGGTACACCAATCCCGACGAGTCGGTCGGCTTCTGGACCGACTACGTCACGTGGCGGTCGGTACCCGAATACGAACGGATCGTGCTCGACAGCGGCCTGGCCGCGACGGCGGCCCGCCTCATGGAGTCGAACGACGCGCGGTTCTTCCACGACCACGTGCTCGTGAAGGAACCCGGAGCGTCCGAGCGGACCCCGTGGCATCACGACCAGCCGTACTATTCGGTGGACGGCGACCAGAACGTCAGCATGTGGATCGCGCTCGATCCGGTTCCCGCCGACACCGCCATGCGGTTCCTCGTCGGCTCGCACCGTTGGAACCGATGGTTCATCCCCCGCCGGTTCATCGATCACACCCCCTACGCCCCCGAGAGTGGACGTTACGAGTTGCTCCCCGACATCGACGCGCTGCTCGTTGATCACCCGGACACCCACCGGACGGTCTCGTTCGCGACCGAGCCGGGTGACGTCATCGTGTTCCACTACCGGACCCTGCACGATGCACCGGGTAACCCGTCAGCCGAGCACCGCCGTCGCGCATTGAGCCTGCGATGGGTCGGCGACGACGCCACCTGGGCCGAGCGGCCCTGGCAGGTCTCGCCGCCGTTCGAGCCGCTGGGGCTCGCACTCGGCGACCCCCTGGACGACGAACGGTTCCCGGTCGTCACTCCTTGACCACCCTCGATGATCCGACGCTGCCCCCGGCGAGCGCAGCTCGGTCAGCGTGGAGGTGCGATCCAGCGGGCGTCGGACCGGGAGAACTCGACGAGTTCTGCGAGCGGAATCGGACGTCCGAGCAGGTAGCCCTGCACGAGGTCAGCCGTGCGCTGCCACGGCGCGGAACGCCACGCGGTACGGTCGTCGCATGAGTCAGCCCGTACTGCCGGACGGCCTCGTCGTGGTGGTCAAGCAGGAGTGCGAGACCTGCCAGACGGTGGTCCCTGCGCTGCGAGAGATCGCGTCGGCCACGACCCTCACGGTGTACTCCCAGGACAACCCGGACTTCCCCGGAGAACCGCCAGCGGTCTTCGACGACGACCTTGCGGTGAGTTGGCACCACGACATCGAAACCGTGCCCACGCTCATCCGTGTCGTCGACGGCGTCGAGACCGAGCGCATCGTCGGGTGGCTTCGCGACGAGTGGCGAGCGTTCACCGGCATCGCCGACCTCGGAGAGGAGCTACCCGCGATGCGACCGGGGTGCGGCTCGAAGAGCGTCGACCCCGACCTGGTCGACGAACTCGAGGTCCGCCACGGCGGCCGCGTGCTGCGTTCGCGCCGGATCGAACTGGGCGACGCCGAAGACGACATCGAGCTGATGTTCACCCGCGGCTGGACCGACGGCCTCCCCGTCGTCCCGCCGACCGAGCAGCGGGTCATGAAGATGCTGGGTGGCACGAATCGTGCACCGGGCGATCACGTGGCGACGGTGCCACCCGACATCGTGGATGTCACGGTCGAGAAGATCGCGATCGCAGCCGTCATGGCCGGGTGCTTGCCGGAGTACCTGCCGTGGGTGATCACTGCGGTGGAGGCCGTGTGCAACGACGAGTTCAACATGCACGGTCTGCTCGCGACCACGATGGCCGTCGGCCCGGTCGTGATCTGCAGCGGCCCCGGGACCCGCAACATCGGCATGAACTCGGGCATCAACGCACTCGGTCAGGGCAACCGGGCCAACGCAACGATCGGGCGAGCGCTGCAGCTCGTGATCCGCAACGTCGGCGGCGGGCGGCCCGGTGAGGTCGACCGCTCCGCCCACGGGAACCCGGGCAAGTTGAGCTTCTGCTTCGCCGAGGCCGACCTCGACTCGCCGTACGGAACGCTTGCCGGCCAACACGGCATCGAGCCCGGGGTCGACGCCATCACCGTGTTCGCCGGCGAAGGGCCCCGTGATGTCGTCGATCAGCTGTCACGGACCCCCGACAGTCTCGCCAACACATTCGCCCACCAACTCCAGGCGGTCCATCACCACAAACTCGTGCTCGCGTTCGACGCGATCCTGGTGATGGGGCCCGAGCACGCCCGCGTCTTCGCCGACGCGGGGTGGGACCGCGATCGGATCATCTTCGAGCTCCACACCCGGCTGACCACGCCGATCGATCAGCTCGCCCGCGGATCGGGCGGCATCGCCGAAGGCGTGCCCGTCGAGTCGACCGGCGGATTCCTGGCGCCCGACACGTCCGGCGCTCCGGTCGCTCTGGCGAAGTTCCGACCGGACGGCCTCATGCTCGCATACGCCGGAGGCGGTGCCGGCTTGTTCTCGATGATCATTCCCGGATGGGTCAACGGCGAGACCGGCTCGAAGCCCGTCACGCGACCCGTGCAATACTGACCCTGACAAGGAGCGCCATGACCAGAACGATCCTCGACCCGACAGGCGAGCAATCCGTTGCCGAGCGAGCGAGGCTGGCCCGCCCCGCTTCGCTCGACGGGGTCACCGTCGGCCTGCTCGACATCTCCAAACCCCGGGGCAACGTCTTCCTCGATCGCATCGAGCAGCGCCTGGTCGGCATCGGAGCGACCGTGAAGCGGTACCGGAAGCCGACGTTCGCGAAACCGGCGCCGGTCGACCTCCGCCACGAGATCGCCACTGAATGTCACGTCGTGATCGAGGCGCTCGCCGATTGAGGCAGTTGCACGTCGTGCAGTGTGCACGACATCAGTGATCTCGAGCTCCGTGGCCTGCCGGGCGTGTTCGTCGCGTCGGAGCAGTTCGTCACCGCGGCCGAGTCGCAGTCGAGGTCGCTCGGCTATTCGGCGATGGCGCGAGTGTTCACCCCGCACCCGATCCAGGATCGCACGGACGACGAGATGGTCGCCTACGCCGACGCCGCATTCGACGACATCGTCTCCCAGATCACCACCACCTAGCCAAGTTCTGTGTCACCGAACAGGTTCCCGAGCCTCTGTTCGGTGACACAGACGTGACTGTGACAGGGGTGGTGTTGAGTTGGCGGGATGACCCCATCGGTCCGTCCCCTGCGGGACGTTGCGACAGGTCAGTTCGGAACGGTCACCCGTGCGCAGCTGCACGCTGCGGGTTACAGCCGATCCGAACTTCGACGCCAGATCCAGAGTGGCGTCCTCGAACAGACCGGTGCCCACACGTTCCGTTCGCCGCTGCAGCCGGTGGACATGATGCACGATCTCGGCGGCCTGCTCGTCGACTGCGGCCCCGAAGCGTGGGCCAGCGGCCCAACTGCGGCGGCCCTCCACGGCATGGACGGCTACACGCTCCGACCACCGTTCCACGTGACGGTGATGCGCGGGCGCAACGTCCAGCGTGCACGCCACCGCATCCACACCACCACGTTCCTGCCACCGATCGACCGATGCATCGTCGACGGGGTCGCCTGCACGAGCGCGGCGCGCACGCTGATCGACCTCAGTCGAACCGCCACTCGCCACGAGCTCACCGTCGCTCTCGATTCTGCGCTCCGCGACGGCCGCACGTCCGAAGCGGCTCTCCATCGTCGGATCGCCCGCCTCCGAGCACGGGGCCGGTTCGGGATCCCCAAGCTGCTCGATGTGATCGAGGGCATCGACGCCGCACGCGGCGGGCACAGCTGGCTCGAACGTCGCTACCTCGACCTACTCGCCGAGGCCGGACTGCCGCGGCCCGACACGCAGGCGGAGCTCGCCCGGACCGGTGACGATCGGCTCGTCCGTGTCGACTGCCGATTCCCCGGTACACCCGTCGTCGTGGAACTCCTCGGCTATCGCTGGCACCGCGACGTCATCCAGATGGCCCGCGACGCCGAGCGGCTGAACGCACTGCTGCTCGAGGGATTGCAACCCCTCCAGTTCACATATCGCCAGGTGACCACCGCCCCGAGACTCGTCGTCGCCACCACCAGGACCGCCCTCGCCCCCTACCGCTGACCCAAGCTTTGTGTCACCGATCAGGCGCTCGGCGAGCAATGCGGTGACACAGAGCCCGGTCAGGGGAGGGTGAGGGTGGTGTGGTGGTGGACGCACAGGCCTTCGTCGACGAGGGCATCGAGCAGTCGCGACGACACCTCGTGCGAGCGTTCCATGATCGACGGCACCGCCGACCGTGCCACCGGGCCGACCGTCAGCGCCTGCATGAGCCGACCGCGGGCCTGACGGTCGCTGCCCTCGAACCGACCCTGTCCGGCGCTGACGCCACTGGAGCCGATCGCCGGGTCGGGCCGGCCGCTGCCCTGCCACCCGCATCGCGCTCGCACGGGACACTCACCGCAGCGAGGTTTCGTCGGTCGACACAGCACGGCGCCGAGATCCATGAGGCACTGGTTCCACAGCCACGCATCGCCGCTCGGTACTGCGTTGTCGGCGAGGGTCTGCACCCGCCGCGGAGTCAGCCGCTCGCCGGCCATCCGCGCCCAGACGCGTGCGATGTTGGTGTCGACCACGGCGGCGTCGACCTCGAACGAGAACGCCATCAGCGCCCTGGCGGTGTACTGCCCGATGCCGGGCAGTTCCAGCAAACCGGCGAGGTCACGTGGGAATCCACCCATCTCGGTGACCCGTGTCGCCGTCGTGTGCAGATTCCTCGCCCGCCTCGGGTAGCCCAGACCCTGCCACTCGCGCAGCACGTCACCGAGCGGCGCTACCGCGCAGGCCGAAGCGGTCGGGAACCTCTCCAAAAACGAATGCCATCTCGGGACCACCCGAGCGACCTGTGTCTGCTGCAGCATGACCTCACTGACCAGGATCGCCCAGGTGTCACGGGTGTGACGCCAAGGTAGATCGCGCAAACGCGGCACGCCCCACGCCAGGACGTCGCCCGTGAAATCGCTCACCGCGCTCGGTTGCGCCGCCAACGCTTGAAGCGCTCCTGCTGCCGCTGGATCCCGGTCGCAGGCGGGCGTCGGATCAGCTCGCCGGTGTCGTCGCGCGTCGGGAAGCGGAGCTGGAAGTCGATCTTCGACTCGCCACGCCGCGTCTCCTCCTCGGCCAGATCACGGAGTCTGATCAGCCGATCACGGCGGTGGATCGACCACGGGCCGACACGGAGCGACAGATAGAGCAGGCCGCCCAGCAGGATCGGGAAGAAGAACTGGGCGAAACGGTATGAGGCCACACCGAGCGTCGCGCGACGGGCACCGGCGCCGAAGCCCGTCAGCATCGCGACGTACCCGGCATCGACGTATCCGAGCCCGCCCGGGGTGATCGGGATCGCCGCCACCACGTTCGCGATCCCGAACGCGATGATCAGCGCATCGAGCTCCATCCTGATGTTGAACGCCCGCAGGAAGACCCACAGCGCAGCTGCGTCGAACAACCAGTTCAGTGCTGCCCAGAACGCGACCCGACCGAGCAGCGACTTGTCGCTGATCAACTGTTCGAGGCGCTCCGCCACGCGCTGCAGGACGGTCGCCGCCTTGTCGTCGTCCATCCCGAGCTTGCGGGCGATCCAGCGGATCACCCGCTCGGATCGACCCTGGCCCTCCATCAGCCCGAACACGAGCGCAGCGGCGAGGCCCATCACGATCACGCCGGCCAGCGCGGCCGACCCGTAGAACGCGTTGACCCCGCGGATCGGGATCGAGACGATCAGGGAGAACCAGAGAATCAGATTGAGGACGACTGCGGAACCGAGGCCGACCGTTGCGAGCGCGAACCCTGCGTCCGGGCCGGAGACGCCGGAGAGCGTCATCAGCCGGTAGCCGAGTGCCGAACTGGCTGCGCTCCCACCCGGCACGATGCTCGACAGGGCTCGCGTGCTCATCTGGATCCGGAACAGGCGCCAGTGCGACAGCGGTTCGCCGGCATCGCCGAGGGCCGCCTTCATGAGCGGCGCGTAGCAGTAGAGCGCGGCGATCTCGAGGGCGAGACCGATCACCAGCAGCACCGGCTCGACCCGGCCCAGCTCCGACCAGGCGTTGGTGAACCTCGGGATGATCGGGATCACGAAGTAGTAGATGACCGCCGCGAAGGCGAGCAGCTTGAGCGTGAACCGGAACGTGCGTGGTTGGTGGACCGTCGCGCTGTCGCGGAGGGTGAGCGGTAACTCACCGGTCAGCAACACGCGCTCCCCCTGCGGCTCGGCGTCCGGGGCGGCGGGGGGTTCGGTCATCGTCGGGCGGTCACGTTGGCGGGCGACGGCACCAGCCTACGCGGCGATCGGAACGGCGGCGATCAGCTCGTCGAGATGCCGAACGAGATGCCGTCGGACGGTGGCATCGGTCTTGCCGAGGTGCGCAACCGTCAGCCGTCGATCGGGGACCACGACGATGAACTGGCCCTCGTAGCCGTGTGCCGCGATCGAGCCCCGGTACTGCGGCCACATCCACCAGTGACGCCCGTAGTCGAAGCCATCCGCCAGGTCATCGGTCGGATCGTGGGCCACGCACGTCCGGCCGTGATCGGCCCAACCACGTGGCAGGATGCGCGCACCCGACTCCGTCACGCCGTCGCGTCGGTACAGCTCTCCGAATCGTGCGAAGTCGCGTGCGGTGGCATACACGTAGGACGACCCGACGAAGGTGCCTGCTTCGTCGAACTTCGGTGTGGCCGACGCCATCCCCGCCGGTTCGAAGAGCCGTTCGGACAGGAACAGCTCCATCTCGTCCGGGCCGCCACCGATCGCCCTGCTGACGATCCGGGTGATGATGTTGGTCGTGCCCGACGAGTAGTTCCAGCACTCGCCGGGGGCGTGCACGACCGGTTGAGCCGCAGCGTATGTGGCGTGGTCGGCAGCCCCTTCGCCGAACAGCATGGCGATGCAGTGGGAGGTCTCGCCATCGACGTAATCTTCCACGAACTCGAGCCCGGACCGCATCTCGAGCAGATCGATCAGCCGGATCCCGGCCTTCGGAGTCCCCCGCCACTCCGGGACATCCGCAGGCGCGTCGAGATCGAGCTTCCCGTCGGCCACCAGGACGCCGACGGCCGCATGCGTGATCGACTTCGCCATGCTCCAGGAGATCAGGGTCGACCCGGCCTCGAGTTCGACGGCTGAGCCGAAGTCGGTCGCCGGCTGCGTCCCGTACCGTTCGGCCACGACCTCGCCGTCCTGCATGACCACCATCGCCAGCGACAGACCATGGACGGGCGGCCGTTCGAAGACGGCGTCGACTCGATCCTGGAGCGTCATACCCGCACGCTAGACCTGCGACTCGTCCGAGTTCGTCAGTCGAGCGCGATCAGCACGACGCCGGTGAGTGCGGCCACGAGGCCCACGACCTGCCGACGACTCAGATGGTCCCCGAGGAAGATCCACGCCAGCCCGACGGCAACGGCTGGATACAGCGACGCAGCGACGACCACCGGCGCCAGCGGTCCTCGCTGTCCGGCCCACACGGTCGCGGCGACGCCACTGGCGCCGAACACCCCGGCCAAAACACTCCAGCGCACCGAGTCGGCGTCGGCGAACGGGCGCTGCCTCGTCAGCACGCCGGCGGTGCATGCGAGCACGAAGGCTGTGAACCGCTGCGTGACGACTGGCCACGTGCCCGAGCCCTCCGACGTCGACACCGCAATCAGAAACATGGCTGCGAATGCGATACCGCCGAGCGCACCCAGCACCACGCCGTCGCGAACCTCCCGGTAGCCGTCAGCCCGCCGTGGCGCCCACGACGTCAGCAGCAGGGCACCGACACCGACGAGCATGCCGATCCAACCGAGCCCACCCGGCACCTCGCCGTGTGCCGCCCTCCACAGCACGGGGAGCACCGTCGACACCACCGCGGCAACCGGCCCGGCGATGCCGATGCTGGATCGGGAGTACCCGAACCAGAGGGTGGTGAGGGCGACGAACACCGCGACGCCCGAGAGCGCCCCGAGCCACAGGTCATAGCGGTCGGGTGCACCGAGGAACGGCGAGTACAGACCCACGGCGATCGCACCCCCGAGGAACGCTGCGGTGGTCGTCTGCAACGCTGTCGTGCGGCCGGCGGAGCGCGCACCCAGGAAATCCGACGAGCCGATCATCAATGCCGACAGCAGCCCGAAGAGGATCGGCATGGCTCGGGCAAGCTACCTGGCCGATACCCGGCGCGACGCTCGGCCGGGAGACATCGACCTCGAATGCGGTCAGCCTTCGGAACGGTCGAGATAGGTCGGGTTGGCGACGGCGAGTTTGGCTCGGACGCTCTGCCACACCATGGCTCTGACCTCGTCGGCGCGATCGTCGAGCGCACCGCTGCGGATCGCCGCGGCGAGTTCGACGTCGTCGGCGACACCGAGCCGACGGAGGCGGACCCGATGCTCGATCTCCTGCTGATCACCGACCGCCATTTCCCGTTCGACGATCGCGAGCATGTTCTCGGCGACACGAGCGTGGAACCGGTTCGATGGCGATTCACCGGCCACCATCGCCGCCGACATCCACTCTCGGACGGCTTCCACCATCTCGGCGGCAGTCGGACGGTCGTGCGGTGCGCTCACCAGCGTCCCTCCAGCGCGAGGAACAGGTCGTGCTCGTTCTCGCAGACCCGGCGCCCGATCGCGGCGAGTTCGTGACTCCGGGTGGTGCCGGACAGATGGCGATCGGCCTGGGTGACGCACATCACGCCCCATCGGAGGATCCCGTAGACCTCCCACCATCGCAGGTCGTCGACGAAGAATCCCGTTCCGGCCTCGTCGTTGTAGGCCGACAGCAACGCATCGCGTGTTCCGATCCCGGCGGCAGGTAACTCCGAACCGAACCGCCACGCAGGCACACACGCCCAACCGAGATCCTGGAGCGGGTTGCCGAGATGTGCCAACTCCCAGTCGATCACCGCCGCCAGGCCGCCATGGTCGACGATCACGTTGCCGAGCCGAAGGTCGCCGTGCACCACGACAGCCCGCTCGGCGCCGACGTCGGTGCGGTGGTCGGCGAGCCACCGAACGGCCAACTCGAACGTCGGATGCGGCTCCCCGATCTCGTCGAGCCGATCCCGATACAGCTCGAGTTCCGCGACCGGCTCGAGCCCGGCGACGGCGTCGGTCGGGATTCGATGGATGCGAGCCATCGCCCGACCGAGCTGCTCGACGAGCACGGCGCGTGCCGTCGCGAACTCGGCATCGCGGAGGATCCGACGGGCGATCGTCTCCCCACCCACGAAGTCCGTCACCAGCGTGACGACCCCGTCGTCGCCCTCGACACAATCGATGACCCGAGGTGTCGGGACACCCTCGGCGTGCGCCGCTCTGAGCACGGCCGCCTCGACGCGCATCTCCTGCTCCGAGCCGGCCGCCTGGCGTTGCGCCACGACTCGTCGGTCACCGACGTCGGCCGTCCACGTCTGTCGTGACGCGCCGCCGGTGAGCCGCTCCAGACCGGTGATCTCCGCACCGCCCAGCACGTCCCGCAGGGTCCGCTCGACACGGTCGCGATCGGAGCCCTGCATCGGGCCAGACTCGCCGATCAGCAGCCCGCAGCGCGCACCGAAGGGTACGGATTGACCGGCACCCCACCGAGGGGGCGGATCTCGAAGTGCAGGTGCGGGATCCCGGTGGCGTTACCGGAGTCGCCGAGGTACCCGACCACCTGAGCCTGCTCGACGCGGCCGGGCAGACCCTCGTAGCCGGCCATGTGGGCGTAGTAGTACCGATTGCCGTTGTCACCGAGCAGGACGATCGTGATGCCGCCGAGGCGGTTGCTGCGCTGTTCGACGACGCCCGACACCACCGCCTGGAGCGGCGTACCGATCACGGCCAGCATGTCGACACCCTGATGGCGACGGCCGCCACTGCGCGGGGCACCCCAGGTGTTGCCGTACGCCGAACCTCCCTGGACCGGGCACATGATCGCGTCGACGTACCCGTCTCCCGACGCCCGCGGGTTGGTCCCCGCACCCCCGCCGCCCGTTCGGCCTCCGACCTCGCCGCCGCTGGCACCGACACGACCGGCCGTGGTGCCATCCGACGTGATCGCGGCGACCGCTGTCCCGCCCCCGACCGCGGGGTTCCCTGCTGTTCTGGCCGCTTCGGCCTGGCGACGTTGCAGCTCGTCGAGCTGCCGCGCCCGAGCGCGCTCCTCTGCGGCCAGCGCCGCCGCCACCGCTTCGTTCTCCAATCGGCTCGACTCGATCGCCCGCAGGCGTTCGACGTCGTCCTCTGCCTCGGCCCGGAGCCTGAGCAACTCCGTCTGCTGACCCTCGACGGCCCGCTCACCCGCTTCGAGTTCGAGTTGCTTGTCGTCGAGCGCATCACGTGCTGCGTCGTAGTCGTCGAGCGTCGTCGCGCCCGACTCGGCCACGACACGTGCGAGCACGTCGCCGTGCAGCTGCTCGGTCGGCTCGCGCAGGTCGGTCAGGATCGGGATGCCGGAGGCCCCGCTCGCCATGAACCGATTGACCGCCACGAGTTCGACGGAGCGCCGCAGACTCTCGACGACCTGGGCGAGGTCGTCCAGTTCGAGCACGAGGTGGTCCTGCTCGATCTTCAGGACCTCGAGTCGTGACTCGGCGACGAAATAGTCCTCGGCGGCCTGGTTCGCGCGATCACGGGCGGCCGTGATCTCGCGGGCGGCCTGCTTCGCAGCGTCGTCCTCCGTCTGGGCGCCGGCGGGCGCGGCCGAGCACAGCAGGGCCGCGGCGCTGCAGCACAGCACTGCCCAGCGTCTGGCCGCCGACGTCATCGGGGCGAGCGTATCCGTCGTCGCGGTTCGGGAACCGGCATCCTGTCCGGTTTCATCGAGACGTGGTCGGTCCACTACACACGGGGCGTGGCGTCGACCGAACCTCACACCGACTCGCCGCTCCACCTCGACCGAGTCGTCTTCGAGCGCGATGGTCGCCGCATTCTCGACGAGGTCTCACTCGACGTTCGACGTGGTCAGCACTGGCTGGTGCTCGGAGCGAACGGCAGTGGCAAGACCACCCTGCTGCGGATCGCAGCGATGTACGAGCATCCATCGTCCGGCACCGTTCGGGTCCTCGGGGAAACATTCGGTCGCACCGACGTGCGCGTCCTGCGTCGCCGGGTGGGGTACGCCTCAGCCGCACTCGCCGCTCAGTTCAGGCCGGCGGTCACTGCTGCCGACGTCGTCATGACCGCCAAGTTCGCCGCACTCGAACCATGGTGGCACCGGTACGACGACGACGATCGCACCCGCGCCCGCACCTGCCTCGAACGGATGGAGGTCGGCGAATTCGCCGACCGATCTCTCGGCACGCTCTCGTCGGGTGAACAGCAGCGGGTGCTGCTCGCGCGCACCCTCATGAACGATCCTGAGGTGATCCTGCTCGACGAACCGTCGGCTCGCCTCGATCTGGGAGGACGCGAGCGGTTGGTGGCGGCCCTTGGCGATCTCGCAGCGGCGCCCGACGGACCGCCGATCGTCCTGGTCACCCATCACGTGGACGAGGTCCCCGACGGCATCACGCATGCGATGTTGCTCCGCAACGGGCTCGTCACCGCGCAGGGCCCGATCGACGAGGCTCTCACCGCGTCATCGCTCAGCGAGTGCTTCGAGATGGAGCTGGCGTTCGAGCGACGCGCCGACGGTCGGCTCAGTGCGTGGGCCCGTCGCTGACGAGCCGGGCGAGGCCCTCTCGCCCCCGTCGCACCTCGTCGTCGAGGACGCGCTCCAAGACGCCGCCGGTCCAGAGCCGACCGTCGTAGGAGAGGTGGACCTGCACGCTCGTGGATTCGTGGCCGACCGACGTCAGATCGACGCGGAGCGCCCAGCGCGCATGGTCGCGCCCGTCGATCTCGGCTCGTTCGAACGCAACCGCGACGTCGGGAACGTGGACGGTGCGGACCATCCTGAGGCGCTTGGACCGTGCGAATGGGCCCACCCTCGCACGCAGCTCGACCGACCATGCCGGGTCGCCGATCGACGAACCGGCCGGGTCGCGCCCGTTCACGGCTTCGACGTCGTGTACCAATCGCATCCAGAGCGGATACCGATCGAGTGACTCGACGAGCGGGAACACGTCAGCCGGCGCCGCATCGACAACCACCGACTCCGTGATGTTCATCGTTTGCTCAGTCGATTCGTTTGTCAGTGGGGTTGGGTTCGTCGGCCGGATGCGTCGGTCGGGTGCGTCGGTCAGGCACGCGGTCGGTCGGTGCCACGGAACGCCCGGGCCAACAGCGGGCTCGACACTTTCAGGAGGCCGTCGAGGTCGTTCTCGTGATCGAACGCAGGCTCCCAGGGCGCCCGTTCCTCGGTCGGTTCGGGGGCCGCAGCCGGTTCGGATGCGGGTTCGACCGCGGCTGCGGTGCTGACGTCGGTGGTATCGGTGCTGACGTCGGTGGTATCGGTGGTATCCGTGGTGTCGGTGGTGTCGGTGGTGTCGGTGGTGTCGGTGGTGTCGGTGGTGACGTCGGCGGCGATGTCGGGAGTCGGAATCGGCCGTTCGATCTCGCCCGTGCCGTCGATCTGGAGTTGCTCCATCGCAGTGTCGCGGGTGCGGCGTGGTCTCGACCCGTTTCGGCTGCGGTCCAGCCGCACGGCGGGGCGGGGCATGAACAGCCGGGGAATCAACTCGCGTCGATCGTCGAGCATCCAGCCACGCGGCACGCTCATCGCATCTGCATGGCGGAGGCACAGGACGCGCTGGCCGTCGCTCGGCGTCGTCGGGAGCGGAGCGATCCAGAACAGGAGATCCTCCGGGACCATCCCGTACTCCGCAGCGCCCAACTCGGAACATCCGGGCCGCTCACAGAGTCTTGACACACCACAAATCTATCCGGCCGCCACCGCGGTGTCCGGGAATGCCCGTGGAACGGGTGCGACTCGCGCTGCGGACGGTCGCCATGACGCGTCAGAGCCCCAGCGAGTGGAACTCACCGGGGCTCTCGGGGTGGGCGATGAGGGAATCGAACCCCCGACCCCTGCCGTGTGAAGGCAGTGCTCTAGCCATCTGAGCTAATCGCCCTCGCGGGGACAAGATGATAGCAGCGAGCTGTGGGCTTCGCTCGATCACCCGGTCAGCGCCGACCCCGTCACCGGCTCGCCACCGAACGGGATCGCGACGCACACGTACCGCCCGTCGAACGACTCCCAGACGTCGCGAGTCGGAGCGATCGGGAGCAGACCGTAGGCGTCAGACGTCACCGGCGACGCGGCACGGCACGCCCGGTCGACGTCGCCGAACAGCACCTGGTCGTCGGGGTACTCGCGATCGTTCGTGCCGAGTGCTCCGACGGCCACGACCTCGGCGAGGTGGGGTTCGGCACAGTCGATCGTGTCGACCGACTCGACGGTCCCGGAGTCGACCGATTCGGGGAGTTCGAAACACATCCCCGGCTCCAAGTCGACCACAGGGGTGCCCGTCCCCGACCCGGTGATGGCGACGAATGCCGCGATCGCAACGGCCATCACCGCGACCACTGTGCATACGAGTCCGATCACCCACCCACGCACGACAGTCTCAGTTCAGCTTGATGCAGACGGTGCCGAGGCCGAGCCGGTCGCGGAAGGCGCCGAGACCCCCCGGACAGGATGCGTCGGTCGGGATCAGGTATTCGACCACGATGTCGTCGTCCCCGGTGCACCGGACCTCGCGCACGTCGCCGTTCGACTCCATCGCCACACACGAGCCCGTGCGCAGGATGCCGTCCGGCACCTCCTCCGACGGAGGGTCGTTGAACAGCGACGCGACCAGGATCACCAACGAGCCCGCCACCGCGATGACGATCATCATCTTCCATGGCACCCGAGCGGGGCCCGCCGGCATCAACCGCGACGGCGTCGGGATGCTCGTGCTGATCCGTTCGACGAGGTCGTGCTCCACTGCACCGTCGCGTGGCCGGCCGGCCGCGCTGCCGTGCGCCGCCGCGCCGCGCCGCCCGATCGAGCGGTCGTACTGCAGCCTTCGGCCCGGGTCTCCGAGCACCCGGTAAGCCTCGTTCAGATCGGCCATGACGCCATCGCGGCGACCGGCGCGGTGGTCTGGGTGGTGCAGACGGGCCCGCTCCCGGTATGCGGCGCGGATTCGCTCCGGAGGGGCATCGGGGGCGACGCCGAGGACGTCGTACAGCGTGGTGATCG
>JBDSBE010000057.1:0-25940 GCA_039921745.1 Ilumatobacteraceae bacterium
GTGCTCGCCAGCCTTTCGAGCGGGCGCGCACCGAGCTCGTGCTGGGCGCCGTGCACCGCCGCAATCGACAGAAGAAAGCGGCGAGGACCGCGCTTCTGGCCGCGGAGGCCGAGTTCTCCCGGCTCGGGGCCCGGATCTGGCTCGACCGAGCCCGGTCGCAGCTGTCGCGAGTGGGCGGACGTGCTGCATCCGACGATCTGACGCCGACCGAACGCCAGGTTGCAGAGTTGATCGCGGCCGGCCGGACGTACCGCGAGGCCGCGGCCGAGCTGTTCATCAGCCCCAAGACGGTGCAGTGGAACCTGTCGAAGGTGTACAGCAAGCTGGGGATTCGCTCCCGAGCCGAGCTGCCCGGCCGGTTGAAGGAGGATTAATCCCAGCCGACCGGCCGATTTCGGCACGGTCGAGCGCAGCTCATGATCAACCCAGGTTCAACACGAAGGGAACGATCATGAACACAGCAACTCTCGAGCACCCACGCTGGACGGTCGGCCGTGGCCAGCACGTCCAAGTCACCTCTCGCGGCCTTCGTCGGCGCACGGTCGACGCCGTCGTCGTCAGCGGCGCCCTCGTCAACGACGACGCTGCGCATCCCGAGTTCGAGCTCGTCATCGCGCTGCCCGACGCCACCGATCGTCCGATCACGATCTCGTCCGGCACCGTGCGATCGATGCGTCTGACCAGCGAGGGAGTCTTCCGGCAGCGCGGCCGTCAGCTGTCGATGTGGCTGAAGGTGTCGGCCGAACTCGACCTGTCCGACGTTCGCCAACTCACCGGGCACGGCACGTTCACGGTGTCGGCCGACCTCAATCTCAATCCCGCCGTCGCCGCCGCCTGAGAACACCCGCCCTGTCACGCGGTCGCGCCGCACGGCCACGCGCCGCATTGCATCTATCCAGGACGCCCACTGGAGCACATCGAGCGGCCCGTCCGATGGGGTCGACCCACCCTCATCAATCGCGAAGAAGCCGGCGATGATCATCACCACTCCCACAATTCCCGACCACCATCCGAACTGACCCGACGAATGTGCGTCGAGATGGTGGGTTGCGTCAGCCTCCGATAGGTCCACTTGGATCGCCTCGTTCGTTCACGTCGTCGCCTCGATCTGGCGGTGCTGTGTGCGTCGCTGGTTACCCGGTGATCGTCGCGTCGGCCGTCGGGTGCGGGCGGGTGGAAAGCGCAGCCGCCAGGAGTCCGATCGAGGCGATCGCGGCGGCGACGAAGCCGACGATCGCGGCTGGTCGCCCGCTCACGAGGAACGACTGCAGGTCGGTGAACGAGTACACCGCCCGCACCTCGTCGACCGTCGCGTGCGGCAGTGCGATCCCGTTGCGGGCGGCGAGCGCGAACATCATCTCCGGCCCGAGCGTGCCCTCGATGTGGACGTGCAGCTCGGCCTTCGGCATGCTGCGGACGAAGCCGTCAAGCGATGTCTCCACGTCATGTTTGTACGCACTCGCTCACGGCCGCTCGGCTCATTTGCGTGCGGGTGAGGACACTCTGCGCAGTCTCAGACCTATCGGCTGGAGGCGCAACACCCCCACCGTGTCCGCGTACAGCGAGTCTGCGGTGTTGCCCAGGTCGCCCGCCACGCCCACGGACGAGGAGCGGAAGCTCATATCGTCAGATCATCACCGTGATCGCGGCGGGGCTGTTGAGCGCGTGTGGCGAGGAGCGCCAGCATCCGGAGACGCACGAGGGGTGACACGTCAGCGACCGTGTCACGTTAGAGAGCGAGGTCCCGACCGACGCCACTTTCCGTCTCGACATCCTTTCGACAATTGGCGGCGACCCGCCCGGCTACTGTTGTGTCGCCATTGACGACGCGGCGTACGGCGTCAACCATCGGTGCGACGTCAGGAGGAGACGGCTGATGGCAGATCCGATCGAGGACATCATCGGGGACTATCGGGCGTTCGCTGCGCAGCAGCGAGACCGGCTGGCTGCACGCGGCATCGACATCACCCCGTACGGACTCAGCCACCTCGCGTACCGGGTCCCTGAGTGGGACCAGTACGTGCATGTGCGCGGGCTCCTCGAACGCCATGCGGTCGCCAATCGCGAGAGCGTCTGGAACGGTCGCCCGATCTCGTTGATCGTTCCCGCCGAACCGCTCGAAGTCCTCGACGGCAAGGTGATCCCGCTCATCGAGCTCATCGCGCCGGTGCACCAGCGTGTCTACAAGATGGGGTTGGAGCACCTCGGCGTCGTGGTCGGCGACACGTTCGACGCGTTCGTCGGAGTCCACAAGCCCGTCCTGACGGGACAGCAGTTCCAGGGTCCGAACAGCACACCCGACCCCGTCTACATCTTGTTCGAGGACTTCACCCACGTGAAGTTCTATCGCCTCTCACTGAGGGAATCCGTCGAACTCGATCCTGGCCCGTTCGACGACGGGTTCCATCACGTCGACGACTGGGTGCCCCAGCGGCTCGTGACGGCGACCGGCCCGAACCCGCTGCCGCGATAACCGATTCCAACGAACAGTGCGACGCACTCGCCACTCAATTCAAGCGCTCGAATGCGCGGCTTGGGCGCTGACTGCAAGTAACCGCAACGTCGCTGCCATTGCGATGGCCAACACATATGGGGCCAACTTCGGTGACGTCGTTGCCGCTGACGTTCGAGGTTCGCCGCCCGAAATGCCGTGGCCACGTGCAACGAGTCGTCGCGCTCACCGGCGCAGGCGAGCTCCGTGGTCGGCTTTGGTCGTTGACGCGATGGATCCGTTGCGTGATCTGCTCGTGTCTGTCGCGGAGCGGTCGGCCGCCTATCGAAATGGGGTGGCGAACGGTCGGGTGTTCCCGCTCAGCGCTGACCTCGATGCGCTGCGAGGGTCTCTTTGCGAGCTCCATGATGAGCAGCTGGACGCTACGTCGGTGGTCGATCTGTTGGTCGACGCCGTCGAGCCTGCCCTTGTCGCTTCCACTGGACCTCGCTACTTCGGGTTCGTGATTGGTGGAGCACTCAATGCGGCGACAGCTGCGGACATGTTGAGCATCGCGTGGGACCAGAATGGTTTCAACGCGTTCACCTCGCCTGCATCGGCCGTCGTCGAAGAAGTCGTCGGTGTGTGGTTGAAGGACTTGCTGGGACTGCCCGCAGGTGCCTCATTCGGGTTCGTGCCCGGGGGGCAGGTGGCGAACACGGTGTCGCTGGCCGCAGCGCGACATCACGTGCTCGCCGAGGTCGGCTACGACGTCGAGGAGCTCGGACTCGCCGGCAACCCAGGGGTGCGAGTCGTTGCCAGCGTCGAGCGGCACGTCACGATCGACCGATCGTTACGGTTCTTGGGTCTTGGTACGGCGAATCTCGAGCCGGTGCCAACGGATGCGCAGGGCGCCATCCGAGTTGTGGACCTCGAGCGCGTGCTCGCGATGCGGGCTCCCGGCCCGACGATCGTGTGCCTTCAGTCCGGCAACGTGAATTCCGGTGCCTGTGACGACCTGGCCACCGCTGCTGCCGTTGCGCACGACCATGGAGCGTGGGTGCATGTCGATGGCGCGTTCGGGCTGTGGGCCGCCGCCAATCCTGCAACTCGTCCGCTGATGAACGGGGTCGAGATGCTCGACTCGTGGGCGGTTGATGGTCACAAGTGGCCAACGTTCCGCATGACAGCGGCTACGTGTTCTGCGCCCACCCGGTATCCCATGCGGCGGCCATGGCTCACAGCGCTGCGTATCTGACCGGGCAGGGTCAAGGTGGGTTGCGATCGCCAGGAGATTTCGTGATGGAGTCGTCGCGACGCGCCCGCGGGTTCGCGACCTGGGCGGCGCTGCGTGAGCTCGGAAGGAGCGGCGTCGCTGATCTCGTCGAACGCTCTTGCGCGCTGGCGCGCCGGTTCGCGCGTCAACTCGACGCGATCGACGGTGTCATGGTGGTGAACGACGATACTGGCCGATACGAGACAACACCAGTCAGCACGTGAAATCGCGTCGTGCCTGATCAGAGCACACGAAACGGTACACGTTGATACCAGGCGGACGGTCCTGGAGGGTTTTGTAATCATGAGGTGGCGAGTTCGATCCTCGCACCCGGCTCCAGTGAACGTGGTCGCCGCGGTCCGCAGCCATCTGTGACGGCAACGCGAGGAACGGATCCGCCACGGCCGGGCGTGGACCGACAGCGGCTACCTCTTCGTCGACGAGGCCGGCGTGCCGTATCACCCGCCACGCTTCACCAAGCTCTTCGCCGACGCGGTCGCCAAGACCGGCGTGCCGAAGATCCGTTTGCACGACACTCGCCACACGATGGCGACGCTGGCGCTGGAGGCCGGCGTGCACCCGAAGGTCGTGCAGGAACAACTCGGACACTCCGCAATCGCCGTCACGCTCGACACCTCGCTGGGCGTTGCATGAACTCGCGGCGACCGGGCGGCGACCGATACCAGCGGACAGATTTTCCGAGTGGTCGAGCTGGTCGGGCATCTCGGTCGAGGCGACACGGACCGAGTGTCGGTACGGGGTCGTCGCTGCTCGGTCAGGCCTGTGCCACGGCGCGGTGGTAGGCGTCGTCGAGTTCTGCGAGGACGCCGTCGTCTGCTGGCGGTTGGCGATCGAGATGGATGCTGCGTAATTCTTCCATGAACCGCTCGGCCATGTCTGGGCCGCCGGTGGCGAGGAGCTGGGCACGGATGGTCAGTTCCGGAGTGGTGGGGAGCCAGCGCGCGCCCCAAGCCCCGAGTTCGACAACCACGGGGACGAGTTCGATCGCAGCCTCGGTGAGGAGGTAGTCGATCTTCTGACGGTGACCAGGAACCGGGTGGCGGCTGAAGAGCCCAGCTTCGGTGAGCTTCGCGAGACGCGATGCGAGGACGTTGCTTGCGATGCCCTCGCGTGAGTTGTTGAGGAGTTCACGGAATCTCGTGCGCCCGCCGAACATCACATCGCGGAGCACGACGAGGCTCCAACGATCGCCGAGCAGCTCCATCGTCATGTTGATCGGACACCCCGATCGGCCGTCAGGAACCGTCAACTCTCCATGCTCGACCGGTTGCGCCATACATGCAGTGTAGCTAGGGTCTTGTTTGACTGGTTGCCACTCGCAATCGGTTTTGTCGAGAAGGGAGTGCGGATGGCACAACGGATCAGGGTTCAGAATTTCACGGTCTCAGAAGACGGCTATGGGACCGGCGAGGAGCAAAGCCTCGAGCGGCCGTTCGGTCACGCCGATCCCCGCGAGCTGATGGCATGGAGATTCGACACTGCCAGCTTTCCGGGACGCACCGAGCCAGGTGGACCTCGCGGACTCGACGACTACTTCGAGCGCGACTTCGCCAACGGGATCGGCGCCGAGATCATGGGCCGCAACAAGTTCGGCCCCCAGCGCGGCCCGTGGACCGACCACGAGTGGGTCGGCTGGTGGGGCGACACGCCACCGTTCCACACACCGGTGTTCGTGCTGACCCATCACGAACGCCCATCGATCACGCTCGCCGACACCACATTCCACTTCATCGACGCATCGCCTGCCGAGGCCGCCGAGCAAGCAAAGGCGGCTGCGGGCGGGCTCGATGTTCGCCTCGGCGGCGGCCCAAGCACCGTCCGAGCGTTCATCAACGCAGATCTCGTCGACGAACTCCACATCGTGGTCGCACCGATCACCCTTGGCGGTGGGGTCCGCCTGTGGGAATCCGCCGATGAATTCGATGATCGGTTCCACCACGACACCATCCCGAGTCCCAGCGGCGTCACCCACCACCTCCTCTGGCGCATCGACCTACCCGCGGAACAGGTGACCGCATGACCATCGATCACGTCCTCGCGGTCGTCGCCGTCAGCGACTACGACACCAGCCACGACTGGTACCAACGACTCTTCGACACCCCAGCCACGAACATACCCATGCCCGGCAACCTCGCCGAATGGCGCGTCACCGACGCCGGCTGGCTCCAGGTCTTCCACGACCCGAAGCGAGCAGGCACGAGCATGGTCAACTTTGCCGTCGCAGATCTCGACCGACAGCACGCCGACCTCCACGCCCGTGGCCTCGACACCGGCGAAATCATCGATGCCAACAAAGGCGTTCGGCTCTGCTCGGTCAACGACCCCGACCACAACACCATCACCTTCATCGGGAGCTTCCGTGAGCAGTACTGACGCCACACCGATCATCGTCGTCGGACACCTCACCGTCGACGCCAACGACCGAGACGGCTACCTCCGCTCCTGCGAAAACGTGGTCCAAGCAGCCCGCCACGGATGCCTCGACTTCGCCATCAGTGCCGACCTCGTCGGCCCCACCCGCATCAACGTCGACGAACCCTGGCGCAACGCGCTGAACCTCGAGGCGTTCCGCGACCAGGGCCCCGACGACGACCAGATGTCCACCGTCATCGCGATCGAGGTCGGCGAGTATCAGGTCCAGCGGAGCGGGCGCGACACATGAGACCGCTCCGCTACTCGATCAACATCACGCTCGACGGCTGCTGCCATCACGAGGCAGGGCTGCCCCCGGACGAGGAGTCGATGCGTTACTGGACCGCTGAGATGGAACGAGCCGATGCCCTGCTCTTCGGCCGGGTGACCTACGAGATGATGGAGTCGGCGTGGCGACGGCCGGCCACGGGCACGTGGCCCGACTGGATGGAGGAATGGGAGATCCCGTTCGCCGAGACGATCGACCGAGCGAAGAAGTACGTCGTGTCGAGCACGCTGAGCGGGGTCGATTGGAATGCCGAATTGTTGCGAGGCGACTTGGGGCGTGCGGTTCAGCAGCTCAAGCAGAAGCCAGGCGAGGGCCTGTGGGTGGGTGGCGTGACGTTGCCGCTGGCGTTGGCAGATCTCGGACTGATCGACGAGTACGAGTTCCTGGTGCAGCCGGTCCTTGCCGGCCACGGGCCGACGCTGTTCGCCGGATTGGATGAGCGGCTCGAACTGAAACTTGTTGGACGCCAGGAGTTCCGATCGGGAGCGGTCACCCTGCGCTACCAGTCCGCCCGCGAGACGTTGACACAGGCGTCTTCAGTGCCGCGCTGAGCCGACGGCGGCGCCCCGATTTCGACGAGCAGGTGCGGTTCCTCGTCGGCAACCAGATCTTCAACGGTCGTCACCTTCATCCTCGTCTTCATCGTCGTGTCCGTGGCCACCGATGACCGTGTCTCGGCCGCGGCCGCCGGACCGGCGATCGGTGCGGCGCTCACCATCGGTGTGTTCATCGCCGGGCCGATCACTAGCGGTGCAGTGAACCCGGCCCGGGCGATCGGGCCGATGCTTGTCGCCAACAAGTTCGACGACTTCCGGGTGTACATCGTCGGGCCAGTCATCGGGGGTACCGTCGCGGCGCTCGTCTACGACAAGTTCATCGCCCACGCCGAAACACCAGAGTAGGCACCCGCTGTTCGACCGTTCCCTGAGAGACGAACCCGCGGCGGGTTCGTGACGCCGCCTGTTCACTCGACGGGGGCGTGGCCGACGCAGAGGATCCAGCCGAGATCGTCCGTGACCGGCACGACCGTGCGCCATGTGTCGTCGGCACCCGGTCGGGTCGGCAGTTTCTCGCCGGTGGTGAACGTGGCGACGTTCGAGGCGATCACCCTGCGCTCGCGATTGACGAGCAGGGCGTCGACGGCGAGCGTTCGCAGCGGCGGCATGATCCTCGATTCGAACAGCGCGACCGACACGTCGGCGCCGGCGACACCGAGCACGACCTCGTCGACGATGATCGGCGACGAAAACGTCATGATGTACACGTCGGCGCAGGGCAGGTCGATCAACGGTCCGGACACGAAGCGTCGGTGCTCGCTGACCGCGGCGTCGAACCACTCCATGGCGTAGTAGTCGTAGCAATCGATGGTGCCCGGATCCAGATTGAGGACGAGGAACTCGTAGCGGTCGGTGGTCGTGCGATGCCACCAATCGAGATGGCGGGCGCGATCGTCGAGCGTGCCTTCGGCGAGGACGAATCCGGCGCTGTTGAACGCCGGATGACGGTCGAGCACGTCGAACACCTCCGGCTGGAGCGCTGCGAGATCGCTGGTCGCGTACGCGTTGCCGGCGTGCGTGCGAGCGTGCCATGCGCCGGCGAGTGCGTTCCCGAGTTCGTCCAGCGTTTCGAAGATCTCGTCGGCCGCCGTGGCGAGCTGCGTCACGCATCCGTTGATCCGCTCGTCGAGGTGACCGGTGTCGTGACCGCGACCTGTCACGAGTCGCCTGCGTCTCCGAGGTCGAGCCGCGTCTCGATCAACCAGCGCGACGAGTTCAGGACATGCCGTTCGGCCAGGTCGCGCGCGAGCGGCGCGTCCTCGTCGGTGATCGCGTCGGCGATTGCGCCGAGGTCGTCGGCGACGGTCGTCGGATCGAGCGGGCGGTCGCTACCGAACCACAGCAGGTCGCCGGTCTCGGCCTGCAGGCGCACCTCGGCGCGCGTCAGCCGTTCCGATTGCGCAGCGAGTGCGATCTCGATGAAGAACAGGCTGTGGGCCCGAGCGCGGGCTCCGATCGATGGCGCCTCGGCCAGTCTGGTCGCCAACGACCGCATGCGCAGGACCTGGACCTCGGATGATCGAGCTGCGGCCAGCCGGGCAGCCGTTCCGGCGATCGCAGCCCATTCGTCACCGAAGTCTCGGAGTTCGATGACCGATGTGGCGAGCAGGCGGTGACGGAGTCGTCGTGACGACGTGGCGACCGGACCGCACACGAAGGTTCCGCCGTGGCGGCCGCGCCTGGTTTCCACCAGCCCGTGTTCGCGCAGGACGGCCAGCGCCTCGCGGAGACTCACGGTTGACACCCCGAGCTCCGCCGCCAGGACGCTTTCGCTCGGGAGCTGCGCGCCGGGTTCGAGCAGGCCGAGATGGATCGCATCGGAGAGGCGCCGACCGACCGCGTCGGCGACACCGCTCGACGGAACGGGAGGCAGCAACCGATGGACGCGTGTGCGTGCCGGCACTTTGACAACTTTATACATATGGGATTAGATGTATGAGGAGTTTTCGAGTCGAGGGAGAACGTCGGGCGTGAGTGTCGTCGGCCAGGATGCACGATCCGCCGCTGTGCAGCTGGTGGGTGTCCACAAGTCGTTCGGCGACTTCGTCGCGGTCGAGGGCATCGACCTCACGATCGGTCACGGAGAGTTCTTCTCGCTGCTCGGACCGTCGGGCTCGGGCAAGACGACCGTGCTGCGGATGATCGCCGGGTTCGAGGAACCGTCTCGAGGTGCGATCCTGCTCGGTGGTCGTGACGTCACGTCCACGGCACCGTACGACCGTGACGTGAACACCGTCTTCCAGGACTACGCCCTGTTCCCGCACATGAGCGTGCAGCAGAACGTCGAGTACGGCCTCAAGGTGAAAGGGGTCGGCAAAGCCGAGCGGCGCACCCGCGCCGCGAACATGTTGGACACGGTTCGCCTGGGCGAATTCGGGAGCCGCCGGCCCACCGAAATGAGCGGGGGGCAGCGCCAACGCGTCGCCCTTGCCCGCGCGCTGGTCAACCGACCCAGCGTCCTGCTCCTCGACGAGCCGCTCGGTGCGCTCGATCTCAAGCTCCGCGAGGAGATGCAGATCGAACTCACGACGATCCAGGAAGAGGTCGGGATCACGTTCGTGTTCGTGACCCACGACCAGGGGGAGGCGTTGTCGATGAGCACCCGGATCGCCGTCTTCGATCACGGCCGCATCGAACAGGTCGGCACCCCATCCGAGATCTACGAGCAGCCCGTTTCGGCGTTCGTGGCCGGGTTCGTGGGCACGTCGAACTTGCTCGACGCCGAACTGGCCGACCGTCTGGTCGGAGTTCGCCGCCCGCACACGCTCCGTCCCGAACGGATCTCGCTGATCAAGCTCGACGAGACGCCGGAGCCGGGCATGCGGGCCGCCGACGGGGTGGTGACCGACGTGCAGTACCTCGGTGCCTTCAGCCGTGTGCGGGTCGATCTCGAAGGCGGCGGCAGGCTCGCTGCGAGTGTCGCGAGCGACCGGTTACTCGACGTGTCGCGCGGCAGTTCGGTTCGGCTCGCATGGCCTCCGCACGCCGCATTCCCCGTGGCCGAATCAGCGACTCACGACGACGCGCCATCCGACGGTCGCACACCGCCATCCACCAACCCAGACCCAATCAACAGCATTCACTCAGTCAAGGAGAAGACGACATGACACGCACCAAACATCAAGGCCTCCGACTCGTCGCTGCCGTGGCGGCACTGTCGATGTTCGCCGTCGCGTGCGGCGGCGGCGACGACGCATCGCCGGCGGAGACCACGTCCGCCCCGTCGAGCGCCGCCGAGGTGACCGACGCCCCGGTGACCGACGCCCCGGTGACCGACGCTCCGACCGACACCACCGCCGAGGCGGGCACCTCGGCTGCGGTCGGCGAGGGCGAAGGTGAGGTCAACCTGATCGCGTGGGCCGGCTACGTCGAGGACGGTTCGACCGATCCGGCCGTCGACTGGGTCACGCCGTTCGAGGACAAGACCGGTTGCAAGGTGAACGTCCAGTTGGGGAACAGCTCCGACGAGATGGTCCAGCTGATGCAGACGGGCGAGTACGACGGCGTGTCGGCGTCCGGCGATGCGACGCTGCGATTGATCGCCGGCGGCGAAGTCGCCCCTGTCGACGTCGACCAGATCCCGAACTACGCCGACGTGTTCGATGACCTCAAGCTGCAGCGCCACAACTCCGTCGACGGCGTGCCGTACGGCGTACCGCACGGTCGTGGCGCAAACCTGCTCGTCTACAACACCGACCTCTACACGACCGCCCCGGACTCGTGGGGCGAGATGTTCGACGCCGACAGCGCAGCGGCCGGTTCGATCTCGGTGTACGACTCGCCGATCTACATCGCCGACGCGGCCCTGTACTTGGCGGCGACCGAGCCTGACCTCGGGATCGAGAATCCGTACGCGCTCGATCAGACACAGTTCGACGCCGCCATTGCGCTGCTTGACCAGCAGAAGGCGAACGCCGGTCAGTACTGGTCGCTCTACACCGATCAGCAGGCGGCGCTCGAGGGCGGAACGGTCCTCGCCGGCACGACCTGGCAGGTCATCGTGAACCTCGCAGAGGCAAACGGCGCCAAGATCGATGCGGTCAAGCCGACCGAAGGTGCCACGGGCTGGTCGGACACCTGGATGATCTCCTCCGAGGCGAAGCACCCGAACTGCATGTACATGTGGATGGATCACATCATCTCGCCGGAGGCGAATGCCGAGGTCGCGGAATGGTTCGGCGAAGCGCCGTCGAACCGGGCGAGCTGCGATCTCACCGCCGACGCTGAACACTGCGCGACGTACCACGCCGACGACACCGCGTACTGGAATGACGTCTGGTACTGGACGACGCCGGAGGAGACCTGTCTCGACGGCCGGACCGACACCACCTGCGTGCCGTACTCCGAGTGGGTCAACGCATGGAACGGCCTTCGGAGCTGATCTGGGACGATGCGGGCACTGGGCACCTTCCTTCGCCGGCACCGACGCCTGTCTCTGGCGTCGGTGCTCGGCGCGCCCGTCGTGTGGATGCTCGTGCTCTATGTCGGGTCGCTGTCGTTCATGGTCGTCTCGGCGTTCTTCCGGCTCGATGGTTTCACCCAGAAGCCGACGACGGAGTTGACCGCTGACAACGTGCAGACTGCGTTCACGAACTGGAGCTTCGTCACCGTGGTACTCAAGTCGATCGGGGTCGCGATGGCGGTCACCACGTTGTGTTTCGCCATTGCGTTGCCGACGGCGTTCTACATAGCGAAGGTTGCTGCTCCGTGGGCTCGGCGCGGACTGATGGTGGCTGTGCTGCTCCCGCTCTGGGCCGGATACCTCGTCAAGGGGTACGCGTGGAAAGCGATGCTGCGTCCGGGATCCGACTTCGGTGTGGACACCGGTGGCGGGTTCTTGAACGCCACGTTCGGTTGGACGCCGGGATTCGGCTGGGTCGCCGTCGTGCTCGCGCTGTCGTATCTGTGGTTGCCATACATGGTGCTCCCGATCTACGCCGGCCTCGACCGGCTCCAACCGTCGCTCCTCGACGCGAGCGGTGACCTCGGGGCGAAACCGTCGCGCACGATGTGGTCGGTCGTCATGCCGATGCTCGTGCCGTCGATCGCTGCCGGTTCGATCTTCACGTTCTCGCTCTCACTCGGTGACTTCATCACGCCGAACCTGGTCACCGAGGGCAAAGTGCAGATGATCGGCAACCTCATCCAACGCACACTCGGTGCACCGAACCAACCGCTCGCGGCCGCGTTCACGGTGTGGCCGTTGTTGATCGTCTTCGTCTACCTCGCCGGCGTGAAGCGCCTCGGCGCCTTCGAGAACATCTGATGCACCTCGACCGTCGCGCGCGCTGGACCCTCCGTGGATGGATGTGGTTGACGCTCGTCTTCCTCTATCTGCCGCTCCTGGTCGTGGTGGTGCTGAGTTTCAACACGGCCACGTCACTGTCGTGGCCGCCCACCGGGTTGACGACGCGGTGGTGGACCGCGGCGTGGGACGCCGACGGCCCGCGACAGGCACTCTGGAACTCGGTCAAGCTCGCGATGGTCGCCACGGTGATCGCCCTGCTGATCGGAACCCTGGCGGCGTTCGCCATGCAGCGTCACCGATTTTTCGGCAAGCAGGCGGTTTCGTTCCTGTTCGTCCTGCCGATCTCGCTACCCGGCATCGTCACCGCGATCGCACTGCGGAACACGTTCGACCGCACCATCGACTTCGGCGTGTTCAGTTTCCGGATCGGCTTCGGGTTCCAGTCGCTCGTCATCGCGCACGCGACGTTCTGCATCGTCGTTGCGTACAACAACGTCGTTGCCCGCCTCCGTCGATCGTCGCCGAATCTTCTGGAGGCGTCGGCCGATCTGGGCGCGCATGGCTTCCAGACCTTCCGACACGTCACGTTTCCGCTCATGCGATCCGCGCTGCTGTCCGGCGGCATTCTCGCGTTCGCATTGAGTTTCGACGAGATCGTGGTGACCACGTTCACGGCGGGGTCTGGTTATCTGACGTTGCCGCAGTGGATCTTCGCCAACGTCAGCCGCCCGAACAACGTTCCACTCGTGAACGTGATGGCGACGTTCGTGATGGCCGTGTCGATCCCGCTCGCCTGGTTGGCGCAGCGTCTCGGTGACTGACGCGGCCGTCGTCGCGGTCGCGTCAGCTCATGACGCCGCGAACGGCTTTGGCCGCTCTGGCGGTGAGATCGGCGGCAGCGTCGAGCGGTGCGGCGACGACATTGGACACGAGGTTCCCGGGCGGGGTGTCCGGCGCGATCGGGTGCGGACGAGTCGGGGCCGATGACCGGGCCGCGTTCAGTTCGTTCCCGAGCTCGACGAGTTCACTCTTGGTGAAGGCGGCCCGGACCTGCTTGAACAGCTCGGTCTCCTCCTCCTCGACGTGGTGATCCACCAACTCACGCAACACGGTGACCTTCGCGGTGTAGCGCTCGTGCTGCGACGGCAAGGATTCGAGTTCGTTCAACGTGACCTTCACGAGGTGGTGCTCTTCGAGGGCTTCGAGCACGATGGCCTCGTCTCTGGTGGCGAACCGTTCGCGCACAGCGGGGTAGAACACGGTTTCTTCGATGCCCGCGTGCACCGAGAGTTCTTCGATGATCGTCGCAACGGTCGCCTCTCGGGACGTGTGGGCTTGATCTCCGAGACCCTCGAACTTCGCAAACAGCTTCGACACCCGTTCGTGGTCTGCTTTCAGCACGGCGATCGCATCGGGGCGTTCATTCGAGCCGGATCCGGTCTTCTTGGCGCTGGTCTTCTTCGCGCTGGTCTTCCTGGCGGCGGATGTGCTGGCGGCTTTCGTCGTGCTCGCTGCCCGCTTGGCGGCTTTCTTCGTGGCGGTTTGCGTCGTCGACGCCGCGGTCTTCGTCGCGGCCTTGGTCTTCGTCGCGGCCTTGGTCGTCGACGCGGCCTTCTTCGCGCTGGCCTTGCTCGCGCTGGCCTTGCTTGGGCTGGTCTTCTTCGCGGCGGTCTTCTTCGCGGCGGTCTTGGTGGTCGACGCAGCCTTCTTCACTGCGGTCCTCCGGCCGCCGGTCTGCTTCGCAGCGGTCTTCTTCGCAGCGGTCTTCTTCGCAGCGGTCTTCTTCGCAGCGGTCTTCGCTGCGGTCGCCTTCTTCCGGATGGTGGACGTCTGGTTTGCCATGGAGATCACGGTGCCCTGTTCGCCGTGGGCGAAACCATGATCACGACAGATATTTCACGGCACAGATCAGCGGTCGGAACGTAATCGGAACTCGAGCCCCTCGAAATCGCCCGACGTCCGCCACTCATCGATGTAGGTGAAGTACGCGACGGGACCCTCCGGATAGCCGAGCCGGTTGAGGACTCCGGCGCGACCTGCGTCCTTCCCTTCGTTGTTGTAGTACCCCGGTGTGCAGTCGGGATTGCCGCCGAACATCCGCTGACCGGCCTCGAGCCGTGCGACCCAGCTCGCCTCGGCCTCGGGGCTCACCTCGATCTCGTCGGCACCGACCGAGACGGCGTGCTCGATCATCGCAGCGATCGTCTCGCCGGCCTCGATCAGGTTGTGGGGTACGTTCGAGATCAAGTTGGCGGCCTGGGTCGGGCCGACGACGAACAGGTTCGGGAAGCCGTGCACATGGATGCCGTGCAGGCTGAGCATGCCGTCCGCCCACTTCTCGCTCAGGTGGAGGCCGTCGCGGCCGACGGCATCGAAGCCGGCGCGCCGCTCGAAGGCAGTGCCGACCTCGAAACCCGAGGCGTAGATCAAGAGGTCGAGTTCGTAGTGGTCGTCGCCGACCCAGACACCGGTCTCGTCGATCCGGTCGATGCCGCGCCCGTCAGTGTCGACGAGGTGGGTGCTCGGCTCGTTGAATGCGTCGAGATACTGGTCGTGGAAGCACGGGCGTTTACACAGCTGGCGGTACCAGGGCTTGAGTGCTTCGGCGGTGATCTCGTCGTCGACGATCTCGTCGACCCGGTCGCGGATCTCGCTCATCTTCTCGTCGTCGCTGTCGTGGTAGGCGCGCTCGAATGCAGCGGGCGTGAACTCAGGGTGCTCGCTCTCGAACAACTTGTCACGGATCCGCTGGCTGATGTCGGTCCAGCCGTCCATCACGAGGTCTTCGTCGGCGAATCCACCCGTCTGCAGGATCGTGAAGTTGTCCCGCCATCGCGTCTGCCATCCGGGCTGCAGCGTCGCGAACCACTCCGGATCGATCGGGTGGTTGTTGCGCACATCGATCGACGACGGTGTCCGCTGGAACACGAAGAGGTCGCCACACGCTCGGGCGAGATGCGGGATGCACTGCACCGACGTGGCGCCGGTTCCGATGATCCCGACCCGCTTGTCGGACAGATTCGTCATCGGCGAACCGGACGGGTCCCCGCCGGTGTAGTCGTAGTCCCAGCGGCTGGTGTGGAAGCTGTGACCGTCGAAGCTCTCGATCCCGGGGATGCCCGGGAGTTTGGGGCGGTGCAGCGGGCCCGTGCCCATCGCCACGAACCGGGCGCGCATCCGATCACCGCGATTGGTGGTGACGATCCATCGGGCAGCCTCCGCATCCCACTCGAGCCCGGTCACCTCCGTCGAGAGAGCGGCGTTGTCGTAGAGATCGAACGTGCGACCGATGTTGCGGCAGTGTTCGAGGATTTCGGGGGCGTGCACGTATTTCTCGGTCGGCATGTGACCGGTCTCTTCGAGGAGCGGCATGTAGATGAACGCCGCAGTGTCACACTGCGCGCCGGGATACCGATTCCAATACCAGGTGCCGCCGAAGTCACCGCCCTTGTCGATGATCCGGACGTCGTCGATGCCGGCCTGCTTCAACTTGGCGCCGGTGACGAGCCCGGCGAACCCGCCGCCGATGAAGACGACGGTGACGTCGTCGGTGAGTGGCGCCCGCGGCACCGGTTCCACGTACGGATCGTCCAGGTAGGAGGCGTACTGGCCGGTCAGTTCGACGTACTGCTCGTTGCCGTCGGCTCGGAGCCGCTTGTCGCGCTCCTCGAGATACTTCGTGCGCAGCGCCTCACGGTCGATCGCGTCGGTCATGACCGTGCCTCCTTGGCGGCGTTCGTCATCGAAGCAGTGCGTCGGCGAGTTCGCGCCACGTCCCAGTCGGCACACCGGGTCGGTCTTCGAGCACCTGGATGCACACGTGCGACGCGCCTGCGTCCTGATGGGCGCGCACTCGCGTCGCGACGTCGTCGACGGTGCCCCAGGCCACGATCGCATCGACGAGCCGGTCGTCGATCGAGGTGATCTCGTGCTCGGTGAACCCGAGCCGCAGCAGGTTGTTCGCATAGTTCGGGAGGCCGCAGTAGACCTTCATGTTGGTGCGGGCGATCTCCCGGGCGCGAGCGGGGTCGGTCTCGAGCACGACCATCTGCTCGGTGGCGACGATCTTGTCCGGCCCGACCGCCTCGCGGGCCACGGCGGTGTGCTCGACCGGAACGAAGTACGGGTGCACGCCGTCGGTCAACTCAGCGCCGAGCGCGAGCATCTTGGGGCCCAGCGCAGCGATCACCCGGGTCGGCGGCTCGGCGGGCTCGATGCCTCTGAACATCGACGCGTCCATCCGCTCCAGGTACGTCCGCATCGTCGAGAGCGGCTTGGAGTAGTCGTGCTTGCGGACCCACTCGGTGAGCGTGTGGTGGCTGACGCCCAAGCCGAGGAGGAATCGGCCGTCGTGTGCCTCGTTCAGCGTCTTGGTGGCATTGGCCGTGGTCAACGCGTCGCGCGCCCAGATGCTCGCGATCCCGGTGGCGATCTTGATGTTCGTCGATGCGTCGAGCATCACGCTCGCCGCGACGAACGGGTCACGGGCGACGGTTTCGGGGATCCAGAGGCACGGCCAGCCCATCTCGTCGAGTTCTGTCACCGCCTCGCGAACCTGTGTCGCGGGCGCGGTGTCGAAACCGCCGTGCCAGAGTCCAATCGGACCGATGTCGATCATCTCGCCACGGTAGAGGGCACGCCTGCGACCCGCAGGGTCAGACTCGGCCGCGCACCGGTCATCGGTCGTAGAGGGCGGCGATCTCGTTCGCGAATGTCGACAGGATGCCGCGGCGCTTGAGCTTCGAGGTCGGCGTGAGCAGGTCGGTGTCGGGGAGCCACTCGTCGCCGAGCACCTTGACCTTCTTCACCGACTCGGCGTTGTTGAAGGGCTCCATCACCTCGACCAGGCCCTGCTCGATCTCGGCGATGACATCGGGGTTGTCGGCCATCGACGACACGGTGGCGTCGTCTCCGTGCAGATCGTGTTCGGTGGCCCACGTGCGTGCAGCATCCGGGTCGAGGACCACCAATGCCGTGACGAACGGCTTCTGGTCGCCGACTGCGCACGCCTGGCCGACGAGCGGGATGCTCTTGAGTGCGGCCTCGAGATTGGCCGGGCTGATGTTCTTCCCGCCGGCGGTGACGATGATCTCCTTCTTGCGGTCGACGATCCGGAGATAGCCGTCGTCGTCGATCTCGCCGATGTCGCCGGTGTGGACCCAACCGTCTGCGTCTTTGGTCTCGTCGGTCTTGTCCGGAGCGTGGAGGTAGCCCGTGAACATGTTGCCGCCCCGAGCCAAGACCTCGCCGTCTTCGCCGAGCTTCATCTCGACGCCTTCCGCAGCCCGACCGACGTGGCCCGGCTTGGCATCGTGCGACCAGGAGAGCACGGCAGTGGTCTCCGACATGCCGTAACCCTCGCTGAGTGGCACACCGATGGTCTGGAACCAGTCCATCACGTCGGCCTGGAGCGGGGCGGCGCCACTGATGCAGATCCTGGCCTCGTCGAGCCCGATCAGTTGCTTGACCGGTTGGAAGGCGACGGAGTCGAGAAACTCGTACGTCTCGATCTCCTCCTGCGTCGCCGTGCCCTTGCGGATCTTCGCCGCGATCGGGCGGGCTGCATCGAGACCGTCCTCGAATGCCTTTGCTTTGTCCGGGTCAGCGGACATGGCAGCGGTGACACCGGCGTGCAACTTCTCCCACACCCTCGGTACCCCGATGAAGAGGTGCGGGTGGACCTCGGCTGCGAAGGCCGCGACCTGCCTGGTGTCAGGGCAGCACGTCACCTGGGTCGCGAACTCCACGAGGTAGTAGTGGCCGAGCAGGCGCTCCATGACATGCGCCATCGGCAGGTATGAGACGTGTCGGAACCCCGTGAGCTCCGTCAGGTCGGTCTGCGCCTTCATCGACCGGCTGATCGATTCGAGGGTCCAGACGATGTTGTAGTTGGTCAACATCACACCCTTCGGCGGACCCGTGGTGCCGGAGGTGTAGATGATCGTCGCGAGGTCGTCCGGCTCGCCGATCGTGACCGCGTCGGCCAGGTCGGCCGGCTCGTTGTCGAGCAGGTCCGCGTAGTGCAGGATCGTGTCGCTCGTCTGGTCGCTCGGTTCGATGACGACCATGATCTCGAGGCTCGGCAGCTGATCTCGCACCTTGTCGAACCGTGCGACGAACTCGTCTTCGACGATCGCCACCTTGGCGCCACAGTGGTTCACGAGGTAGTCGATCTGTTCGGGCGCCGAGGAGTTGTAGATCGACACCGGCGTGGCACCGCAGAACAGTACGGCGAGGTCGATCGGATGGAACTCAGGTCGATTCACCAGCATGAGTGCGACGCGATCGCCCTTGCCGATGCCGAGTTCGCGGAACGCCGTGACGAGCCGAGCCGTGTGGTCGGCCAGTTCGTCGAGCGTCTGCTCGGCCCACGCGCCATCGTGCTGCTTCCAGCGCAGGACGACGGTGTCGCCGTGGTGGGCGACGGTGTCGAGAAAGCGGCGGGCGACCGTCTGTCCGGCCACGCACTCGTCGAGTTCTTGCTTGGTCGTCATGCGGCCACCGTAATACAGGGGGTTTGTGACCTCCCCACCGCACCCTGCGGATCCTCAAGCTCTCAGCGGCGATTGCCGATGCGAGTACGTGAACAGTACGAAACGAACCATCGGTCGTGTGTCCTGGGCGTTCTCGGTTGCCACCCTGCTGCTCGTGACAGTCTCCACGATGTTCGGCCCGTGGGCCGACGCTCAGGTGGCACGCCCTCGGCTGTACTTCGCGCTCGTCACGATCGCGGCAGCCACGTGCGTGGCAGCTGCGACGGCGGTCATCGCTGTGGCCGATCGACGGGAGATGGCCGAGGTCGGTCTCCTGGGGTCGCTGCTGATGGCGGCGTCGGTGATGCCGATGGTGCACGGCTTGGTCACACCGAACGTGCTGTTCGACGAGACGGCGGCGTTCCGGACATCGTCGTTCCTGACGTTGCCGATCGCAGTCGTCATCGGTTTACCGCTGTTCGTGCCGCACTCGTCGTTCGGCCGCTGGGCGGCTCGACATTGGCGCGACTGGACGCTCCTTTCGCTGCTCGGCGTGTTCGTCGTCGCGTCGTTGATCGTGTTCCTGCCGGATGCGATCACAGTGCCGTCGCCGATGAACCCGATCACGATCGTCGTCTCGATCGGGCTGGCCGCTGCGTTCGGGTGGATGTCGTTACGACAGCACCACCTCTATGAGCTGGGGCGCCACCGGGCGAACCTCATTGCGTCGGCGTCGATCGCGATGCTCGGTGTCCTGGCCCTGGCACCGATGGTCGAGACTCGCTACGCCGCCGCGTTCTGGTGGGTCCACCTCGCCGGCTCGGTCGGCGTCATCGGCGCATGTGCCGGCCTCGCCGTGTCGAGCCGACTCGCGCCCGGGACGACAGATCTCCTCAGTCCGATCCTGACTCGCGACCCGCTCGTCGCGTTCGAACTCGGGTTGAGCCCGATCGTGCATCAGTTCGTCGCCGAGATCGGGGTCAAGGATCAGACCACCCGCGATCATGTGGTACGCACGTGTGAACTGGCGATGCGGGTCGGAGAGCGATTCCGACTGTCCGCCGCCGAACTTCGCGATCTCGGGCTCGCAGCGATGCTGCACGACGTTGGCAAGGTCAACGTCCCCGACTCGATCCTGAAGAAGCCGGCCCGCCTCACTGCGGCCGAGTACGACGTGATGAAGATCCATCCGGTCGACGGTGAGTCGATCCTGATGACCGAGCCGAACCTCAAGCTCGTGGCGGCGATCGTGCGATCGCACCACGAGCGCTTCGACGGTCGGGGCTACCCGGACGGGCTCGTGGGCCGCGACATTCCGCTCGCCTCCCGGATCATCGCAGCCTGCGATGCGCTCGAGGCAATGACCCACGATCGACAGTACCGGGCGGCGATGGCAACGCCGATGGCGTTCGCGATCCTGCGTGAACACGCCGGGAGCCAGTGGGACGAGGCCGTCGTCGACCAGGTCATCGCCGTCGTGTCGACGACACCGACGGTCCATGCGTTCGACGCGGTCGGCCACATCTCGGGGCCGGCCACGAGCGCCGCGATCCCCGACGACATCGGCGATCTGCTCGTCGCCGTCGACGCCGAGATCTGACTGGTCAGCGCTCGAATCGACGGCTCTGGCGAGGGTGGCCGACGGAGACCCGGCGCGATGACTAGCGTCGGGGTCGTGGAACCCGTCGATGCCGCCCTCAGGAACCCCTCCAACCTGCCGTCGCGCCGCCGCGCTGCGGCGATGATCGGTGCCTCTGCGGCGCTCCTGCTCACGCTGTCGGCGTGCGGCGGCGACGACGACGATGACGCGAGTTCGAGCACGACGAGCACGACCGTTGCCGACGTTGTCGAATTGACGACGGTGGCTCCGACGGTCACGGTCGCCCCGGTCACGACCGCCCCGCCGGTGGAATCGGGGGACGCCACGCTGGTCACCGATGGTGCGACGGTGGTGGTCGCGAACGCCAGCGGCGTTGAGGGTGCGGCCGGTCGGATGTCTACCGAGCTGACGGCCGCAGGGTTCGCCACCGGTGATGCGACGAACAGCAACGAGAGTCAGCTGAACACCTCCAAGATCTACTACGCGGCCGGTGACGCTCAGGCTCAGGCGGTCGCCGAGTCGTTGAAGTCGGCGCTCGGCGGCGGGGACATCGAGGTGCTCGAGCTCCCGGACCCCGCTCCGCTCACCGACCCGGCGAGTATTGGTGCAGGAACCGTGCTGGTGGCGATGGGCAACGACGTCGCCGATCAGACGCTCGACGAGTTGCAGAACCCTGCCGCACCCGTCGACACGACGGCGGGCGAAGCGACGACCGACTCCACCGAGCCCTCCGCCGACGGCTGATCCCTCGTCGTCGACGGAGTCGCGCTCACGCCTCGTGTGCGAGTTCGCGGACGCGCGCCAGCAACACCTCGAGGGCCGGTCGGTTGAGCCCGCCCTCCGGCACGATCACGTCGGCATACCGCTTGCTCGGCTCGATGAACAACTCGTGGCTCGGCCGCACGGTCTCGAGGTACTGATCGAGGATCCGCTCGGGGGTTCGGCCACGCTCGGCGACGTCGCGTCGGAGGCGGCGGATGATCCGGAGATCGGCTGGGGTGTCGACGAAGATCTTGAGGTCGAATCGCTCGCGTAGGCGTGGTTCCCAGAGCACCAGGATCCCTTCGACGACGACGACACGGGCGGCCTCGACGATCTCGCTCCGGTCCGAGCGGTCGTGGATCGAATAGTCGTAGATCGGGACCTCGACCGATGCGCCGGCGGTCAGCGCCGCGAGGTGATCGTTCAGCAGGTCCCAGTCGAAGGCGTCGGGATGGTCGTAGTTCGCAGCCGCACGCACCTCGAGCGGGTCGTTGGAGCGAACCACGTAGTAGGAGTCGAGCTTGATCAGGGAGAGCCGTTCGGGGCCCATCAGCTCCGAGAGCCGCGCCGTGATCGTGGTCTTGCCGGAGTTGCTGCCGCCGGCCACGCCGATCAGATACGGCCGACGCGGCAGCGGTTCTGTGGTCTGCTCCAGAGGCACGCGGGGAACGTTAGATCAAGGCCCCGACAGCCCGAGCAACGAGGGTGCTTGTCAAGCACCCGTCCGGGCGGCCAGGCTGTGCACGTGATCAGCGAACGGCAGCAGGCCATGTTGGAGTTCGAGCGGACGTTCTGGACGTTCGACGAACCGAAGGAAACACTGGTGCGCGCGCGGTTCCAATGCTCCGCCGACGAGTACTATGCGGAACTCAATGAACTGCTCGAGCAACCCGCGGCGCTCGAACACGACCCGCTCGTCGTCCGCCGATTGCAGCGTCAGCGTGTCCGTCGTCATCGGGAGCGATTCGACACCGGCACCGACGCACACGGAGGCGTACACACATGACTGACGTAGATGGCTCGGAACAGATGCCACGCCGATCGGGTCGGGTCGGTGACGGCGGAGCGCCGGTCAGCGGGGCCGTTGCGATCGTCCTGGCGGTCGTCGCCGTGGTGGCGGGGTTCCTGATCCTCAACTCGCTGAGCGGTGACAACGACGAGCAGGCCGACTTCCCGGCCCCCGGGAACACGGCCGACGGCGGAGATCCCTCGGCCGACGGCACCGTCGACCAGTCGACCGACGCCGGAGGGTCTGCCGACCCGACGTTGCCGCCGCCCGTGACCGCGCCGCCGCTGGCGACCGGCGTGCCGATCATCGTCGCCAACGCCAACGGACAGGGCGGTTCAGCGGGTAAAGTCACGGCCGTCTTGGAGACCGGCGCAGGCTTCGACACCGTGCAGGCCACCAACGCGAACACGCAGGTGAGTGCGCTCGAGGCGTCGGTCATCTACTTCGATCCGGCCCAGCCCGAGGCGCAGGCGGTCGCCGAGTCGCTCAGCCGTGTGCTCGGGGGAGGGCTGTCGGTCCAGCCGATTCCCGAAGTGGCGCCGATCAGTGACGGCGATCTGCGTGGTGCCGGGGTGCTGCTGATGCTCGGCATGGACTTCGCCGACGTCACCGTCGAACAACTGACCCTGCCGGATGCCGCAGCTGCCACGCCGACGGTCTCCAACCCCGACACCGGCGGCACGCCGTCGAGCACGACCGGCTGATTCACCGCCCGATCTCACGGGCGAAGTGGCGGAGTACGTCCGCGGCGGTGTGCTGGATGCACCACAGCGGTTCTCGGAACGCGCGTTCCGCTCCGTACCGTTCGACGAGGGACCACGTCGGGATCCGGTCGGTGACCGAGGCGTCGGCGATCCCGACGATGGCTGCAACCGGCACGCCAAACTCCGCAGCGAGTTCGGCGACGCCACCGACGACCTTGCCCTGGAAACTCTGCTCGTCGAGGTGCCCCTCGCCCGTGATCACCAGGTCGGCCGACTCGATCTGATCGGGGAGGTCCAGTTCGTCGGCGACGAGATCGAAGCCCAATGTCAGCCGGCCGCCGACTGCTGCGAGTGCACCGGCGATGCCACCTGCGGCGCCGGATCCGTCGATCTCCGCAACGTCCACACCGAACTCTCCGCGGTACCGTTCGGCGAGCTGCTGGAGTCGGCGTGTCAGCATCTTGATCTGCGTCGGGGTCGCACCCTTCTGGGGGCCGAACACGGTTGCGGCCTCGGTGAAGCGGGTCGTGACGTCGCACGCGACGAGCAGTTCGACCGCCTTCAGACGTGCGGGTGAACCGATTGCGCGAAGCGCACCGAGACCCCCGTCGGTGGTGGCCGAACCGCCGAGGCCCACGATGATCCGTTTCGCACCACCGGTCAGCGCGGCGTCGATCAACTCGCCGGTTCCTGCGGTGGTCGCCTCCATCGGGTCGTTCCCCTCGGCGCCGCCGGCGAGTTCGAGTCCGCTCGCGAGGGCCATCTCGATGATCGCGGTGCCGCGATGCATCCTCCAATCCGCATCGACCGGGGCGCCGAGCGGTCCGGTGACGGTCGTGGTGCGGTTGGGGCCGCCGAGGACGGCCAGGAGGCCCTCGCCGCCGTCCGCGAGGGCGACTTCGGTGCAGTCGTGGTCGTGTTCGAAACACGCGTGCCCGATCGCGGTCGCGACCTCCGCGGCGGTCGCCGTTCCGCGGAATTTGTCGACGGCAGCCACGACGCGCATGTCACGACGCTAATCCCCGAGCGGGTCGGGCGAAGGGTGACCGGTGGTCAGCCTCCGGCGACGGCCGGGATGATGCTGACCGTGATGCCGTCTCCGACTTCGGTGTTCAGTCCGTCCAGGTAGCGGACGTCATCGTCGTCGACGAACACGTTGACGAACTTGCGCAGGGTGCCGTCGTCGTCGAGCAGCCGATCGGCGAAGCCGGGGTGAGCGTTGTCGAGGTCGGCGATCACGCTCGACAGGGTGCCGGGTTCGACCTCGACGATCTTGTTGCCGCCCGACATCGGGCGCAGAGTGGTGGGGATGCGGACGTTCACAGACATATCGAGAAAGATAACCAGACTGGTCGGGATTTCATTCCGGCCCGCTCGCCGCATCCGTCAGACGGATCGTGAGCTCTGCCGGACGCCTTGTTCCATTAGCACTCAAGGCGGTAGAGTGCTAATCGCTTGATCGTCGGAAGCCGCCGGTCCAGCGAACCCAACTCGCTCACCACCGTCCAATGGAGGACAATAGATGCCGAAGCAGATCGCTTACGATCAAGAGGCTCGCCGCGCGCTCGAAGCCGGGATGAACAAGCTCGCCGACGCCGTGCGCGTCACACTCGGCCCGAAGGGCCGCAACGTGATGCTCGACAAGCAGTGGGGCTCGCCGACGATCACCAATGACGGCGTGTCGATCGCCAAGGACATCGAACTCGAAGACCCGTATGAGCAGATCGGCGCTGCGCTTGTCAAGGAAGTCGCGAAGAAGACCGACGACGTCGCCGGCGACGGCACCACGACTGCCACCGTGCTCGCGTGGGCGATGGTGCACGAAGGCCTGCGCAACGTCGCAGCCGGTGCCAACCCGATGGGCCTCAAGCGTGGCATCGAAGCCGCCGTCGCTGCTGCGGTGGACTCGATCCAGTCGCTCGCCGTCGATGTCGACTCCAAAGAGCAGATCGCCCAGGTCGCATCGATCTCGGCGGCCGACGAGGAAATCGGTGGCTTGATCTCCGATGCGATCGACAAGGTCGGCAAGGACGGCGTGATCACCGTCGAGGAGAGTCAGACGTTCGGGATGGGGATGGACCTCGTCGAGGGAATGCGGTTCGACAAGGGCTACATCTCGCCGTACTTCGTCACCGACACCGACCGCATGGAGGCCGTCCTCGAGGATGCGCTCGTCCTGCTGGTGTCGTCCAAGATCACCTCGGTCCGCGACCTCGTGCCACTGCTCGAGAAGGTCATGCAGGGTGGTCGTCCGCTGGTCATCATCGCCGAGGACATCGACGGTGAAGCGCTCGCCACGCTCGTGGTCAACAAGATCCGCGGCACCTTCAAGTCGGCAGCCGTCAAGGCACCCGGGTTCGGCGAACGTCGCAAGGCGATGCTCCAGGACATCGCGATCCTGACCGGTGCGCAGGTCATCAGCGAGGACGTCGGTCTCAAGCTCGACACCGCCACGCTCGACCTGCTCGGTACCGCGAAGCGCGTCGTCATCACCAAGGACGAGACCACGATCATCGAGGGCGCCGGCGATGAGAATGACATCAAGGGCCGGATCAGCCAGATCAAGGCCGAGATCGAGAACACCGATTCGGACTACGACCGCGAGAAGCTCCAGGAGCGTCTGGCGAAGCTGACCGGTGGTGTGGCAGTGCTCACCGTCGGGGCAGCCACCGAGGTCGAGCTGAAGGAGAAGAAGCACCGCATCGAGGACGCGGTCAGCACGACCAAGGCTGCGATCGAAGAGGGAGTCGTTCCCGGTGGCGGTGTCGCACTGGTGCGGTCACTCGATGCCGTGGAGTCGGCGGCCGCCAAGTTGGAGGGCGACGAAGCAACGGGTGCCCGCATTGTGGCCCGGTCGCTGTCGGCCCCGCTGCGTCAGATCGCAGAGAACGCCGGGATGGACGGCGGCGTCGTGATCAACCGGGTGCGTGAACTCAGTGGGAACGAAGGCCTCAACGCTGCGACCGGCGTGTACGAGGACCTCGTCAAGATCGGTGTCATCGATGCCGCCAAGGTGACCCGCTCGGCGCTGCAGAACGCCGCGTCGATCGCAGCGCTGTTCCTGACGACCGAGGCGATCATCGCCGACAAGCCGGACCGTGTCGACGACCACCACGGCCACGACCACTAACCAAACGAACGCGTGAGAGTCGGACCGG
>JBDSBE010000058.1:0-4544 GCA_039921745.1 Ilumatobacteraceae bacterium
GGCCGAATCGAACGGGCTGTTCGGAATCAGCACCGATCACTACTGGCTCGATACGGGTCGCCCCGATCAGTACCTCCAGGCCAACCTCGACCTCGTACGCGGGATTCGTGGCGAGGGCGTCGACGGAGTACACGCGACGGCCCGGGTCGACCCGTCGGCGATCGTCATCGACAGTGTCGTCGGGCCCGGTGCTGAGGTGGGCGCAGGCGCGAGGGTGACCGGTTCGGCACTGCTCGGAGGTGCCACGGTGGCGGCGTCGGCCGTGGTCGAGTCGTCGATCGTCGCCGGTCACATCGGTGCATCGGCCCAGGTCACGAACTGCGTGGTCGGCGCGGAGCACGACGTGGCCGCGGGCGACCGGGTCGCCGACGCCCGACTGCCGTCATCTGAGTGATCGTCGTGACCGACGCGACCGGCCATGATGGTCGGTCATGAACGTCGTCGTCGTCGGGGGTGCCGGCTTCATCGGTTCGCACCTCGTCGACCGGCTCGTCGCGGACGGTGCCGCCGTCGACGTCGTGGACGACCTGTCGCACGGCAGCCTGGCCAACTTGGCTGATGCCCGAGCGATGGACGGCACCCTCAAGATCCACAATCTCGACGCCGGCGCCGCGGAGTTCACGTCGCTGATCGGGATGCGCCGCCCCGACGTGATCTACCACTTGGCGGCGATCCCGCGGGCATCGACGACGGCGGCGTCGCTCGCGGCGTCGTTCGCAACCACGGTCAACGTGCTCGACGCCGCGCAGACCCATCGGGTCGACAAGGTCGTGGTCGCGCTCCCGGCGTCGGCGCTGTACGGGCGGCCGGCAGCGCGCGATCTCCCGATCAAGGAGGTGGCGCTCGAGCCTCGGGGTGTGCGAGGGGTGGTGGCTCGCGCGACGGTCGACCTGTTGACCGCCTATCGCGAGCACGATGCCGTGGAGTTCACCGCGCTCGCGCTCGCGACGGTGTACGGCCCCCGCCAGCGCCCTGACGGCGGCGTCGTCGCTGCGTTCAGGGCTGCGGCGGTCGAGCGACGGGCGCCGACGATCACGGGCGACGGCCGTCACACGCGGGACTTCGTGTTCATCGACGACACGGTCGACGCGTTGGCCAAGGCCGGTACCCGCGGCAGTGGCCTCGTGATCAACATCGGGACCGGGGAGCAGACTCCGATCAACGCGCTCTGGGACGCGGTCGCCGGGCCCGGTGCCGTTGTCCCCAACTACGTGCCCGCCGTCGCGACCGAGGTCACCCGGTTCGCGGTGTCACCCGTACGAGCCCGGATCCACCTGTCGTGGTCGCCGTGGACGTCGCTCGCCGCCGGCCTCGCGCAGCAGCGCTGACGTCGCGCGCCCGGGGTCAATCGATGAGGGCGAGACAACGGTACGCGAGGGCTTCCGCGCGTTCCGGGGTCGACATGATCGAGGGCTCGATGACACACCGCATGCCGGCGCGTTCCACCGCGTGTGACAGGTCGGCGTCGGCAGGGTCGACGACGAGCACCTCGGCGATCGGGGCGTACAGGCGGGCGACGCCGACCACCGAACGCTCCAAACCGAGTTCGTCCAGCATCCGGTCCGCCGGACCTTTGAGCGCGGCACCGCCGACGATCGGGCTCACGGCCACCACGCTCGACCGCCGACCCGCCAGCAACTCGTCGACGCCGGGCAGCGCACGGATCGGGCCGATCGACACGAGCGGGTTGGACGGTGCGATCACGACCACGTCGGCGCTGTTCAGGGCGGACCGCGCCTCGGGCGTGATCTCGGCGTCGTGATCGAAGCGGATCGCCGAGACCGGCACCGAGTGGCGGAGGCGTACGAAGTAGTCCTGGAAGGCGACCTCGTCACCGCCGTCAGCGAGCGTGATCAACGTGCGGAACCGGTCGTTCGTCATCGGCAGGATGCGCAGCGTCAGGTTCCACGCCAGCGCGATCTCGGCGGTCACCGCCGTCAGGTCGGCGCCCTCGGCGAGCCGGGCGGTGCGGTAGAAGTGCGTCGCCAGGTCGCGATCGCCGAGGTGGAACCAGGTCGGCGCTGCGGTCGAACCAGGGGGGCGGACTGCGTCGTATCGTTCGAGCGCCTCCATCGATCGCCACGTCTCACCGGCGAGGCCCCATCCGCGGTCGGGATCGATTGCCGCGGCGAGGGTGTAGGTGACGGTATCGAGGTCGGGGGAGACGGCCAGCCCGTGCACCGTGGTGTCGTCGCCGGTGTTGACGACGGCAGTGACGTCGCGTGCAGGGACGGCGCGGACCATGCCGCGCAGGAATCGGGCGGCTCCGACGCCACCAGCGAGTACGGCGACGGTCATCGCGCCGCCTCGACGGCGTGCCGATACAGTTCGGTCAGGCGTTCCGCCGTGGTCTCCCATCGAAATCGGGCGACGTTGCGATACCCGGCTTCGATCAGTCCGAGTCGGCTGGTGCCTCCCGTGACGACGCGTTGGAGTGCTTCGGCGAAACCCACCGGATCGCGGTCGGTCACGAGTTCGGCTGCATCGCCTGCGATCTCGGTGATCGACCCGACGCCCGTGGCGACGACCGGTGTCCCGAGCGCATGCGCTTCGAGCACGGGGAACCCGAACCCTTCGTCGATCGACGGATAGGCGAGGAGCGCCGCGTGGCGCACGAGCCACTGTTTGGCCGCGTCGTCGACAGTACCGATCCGGTGGATCCGGCCGCGTGTGTGCGACCCGGCGGCGATGATCGCTTGCGTGACCGCCGGCGTGTCGTCCCCTGGTGCTCCGACGAGCACCAGTCGGAGATCCGGGTGGTCGTCGGCGAGATGCTCGAACGCTGCGATCAGCAGGGGTAACCCTTTGCGCCGTTCTTCGGTGGCGACGCAGACGATGAAGGGCCGACCGTCGGTCATGCCCGGCACGTCCGGTCGGCGTTCCGCCGCTTCGTCGAGGAGTGTCGGGGAGCCGAGATAGATCGTCCGGACGCGATCGGTGCCGAGCAGTTCGCCGACCAGCGCGGCCGTGGCGTCGGAGCTGGCGTGGACCCAAGCACCGTCACGGACGCGCCGCCGCAATGTCGCCCCGGCTCGCCGGACGAGCGCGGACGCGGAGCCCGGGTTCGCGAGGAACCAGCAGTCGTAGACGGAGACGACCGTCGGCTTGCGGGTGGGCGGGGCGACATAGTTCGTGCCGTGCACGACATCGGCGCTGCCCAGCCACCGGTCGCCCGCGATCCGGTTGCTCCGTGACCAGAGGTGCGATGCGACGATCCCCGGGAGCGGCAGGCGCGTGTGGCCCGACTCGAGGCTGGACCGGTAGCTCACGAGGTACGGGTCGAGTTCGACGTCCTGACGTTCGCCGAGTGTGCGAACCATCCCCTCGACCGCAACGCCCACGCCCGTGCGGTGGCCGTACATCGGGCCGATGTCGATCGCAAGGTGCAGCGGAGTCGGGGTCATCAGGTCGGGCACCGGGTCGGGCACCGTGCACGCTACCGGCCGCCTCGGCCTCCGGCTGGAACCTGGGGGCACGACATATACTCGGTCCGTCGTCGAGCAGGGAGTCACAGTGCCACGCGCATTCATCACGGGTATCACCGGGCAGGACGGTCAGCATCTGGCCAAGTTCCTGCACGGCAAGGGTTACGACGTCTACGGCATGGTGAAAGGGCAGAGCAATCCGCGGATCGCGGGCGTCTTGGAGGAGATGCCGTTCATCGAGACGGTTCCGGGGGACCTCGCCGACCTGCCGTCACTCGTGGCCGCGCTCAACATGGCCCAGCCCGACGAGGTCTACAACCTCGGCGCGATCAGCTTCGTCGCGCTCAGCTTCAACCAGGCCGAGCTGACGGCCAACATCACCGGGCTCGGCGTGCTCCGGATGCTGGAGGCGATCCGCATGGTCGGAGGCGGCCAGGCCAACCCGATCCGCTTTTATCAGGCGTCGTCGTCGGAGATGTTCGGCGAGGTGCGAGAGACGCCCCAGACCGAGCTGACACCGTTCCATCCGCGCAGCCCCTACGGATGCGCCAAGGTGTTCGGTCACGACATCGTGGTGAACTACCGCGAGAGCTACGACATGTTCGCCTGCTCGGGGATCCTGTTCAATCACGAGGGCCCCAAGCGCGGCATCGAGTTCGTCACGCGCAAGGTCACCAACGCCGTTGCCCGGATCAAGCTGGGCCTCCAGCACGAACTGGTTCTCGGCAACCTCGACGCGAAGCGGGACTGGGGGTACGCCGGTGATTACGTGCAGGCGATGTGGCTGATGCTCCAGCAGGACGAGCCGGACGACTTCGTGATCGCGACGGGCGAGACCCACTCGATCGGTGAACTGGTGGAACGCTCGTTCGCCGAGGTCGGCATCGACAATTGGAATGACTACGTGCGCCAGGACCCGAAGTTCTTCCGACCGGCTGAGGTCGATCTGCTGATCGGCGATGCGACCAAGGCGAGGGAGAAGCTGGGCTGGAAGCCCGAGGTCGACTTCGAGACCCTGATCAGCATGATGGTGGCGAACGACCTGCAGCTCGAGGCCGCGAAGGCCGGCATCGCACTCTGACGGTCACTCGCGCCGATCGATCGAGAGCAGGCGGGTCA
>JBDSBE010000059.1:0-4387 GCA_039921745.1 Ilumatobacteraceae bacterium
GCAGCCAGATGCACGACTTCCGGACGATCCAAGACCACGATGCGCCGCACACCCACAGCGACCTGCTGTTCAAGGGCGCTGTGCAGGATCATTCGGCGAGTGTCTACACCGGCCTCATCAAGATCCGTGAACACGCCGGGGGCACCACGGCCTACCAGACCAACCGCAACCTCACGCTCTCCAAGGGCGCGTGGGCCGAGAGCGTGCCCAACCTCGAGATCCTCACGAACGACGTCAAGTGCTCCCATGCCTCGACTGTCGGCCCGATCGACGAGGACCAGCGCTTCTACCTCGAGAGTCGCGGGGTGCGCCCCGAGATCGCCGAACGGCTCGTCGTACTCGGGTTCTTCGACGAGGTGCTCTCTCAGCTGCCGGCGCAGGAACTCGCAGCCGACCTGCGGGCCCGAGTCGCCGCCAAGCTCCACATCGGCGCGCCGAACGACGAGGAGGACGCAGCATGAGTACCACCACCAGCACGGTCTGCGCATTCGCCGACATCGAATCCGGAACCGCCCGCAAATTCGTGGTCAGTGGGGTGCCGGTGGCCGTCGTGCGCATCGACGACGAGGTCTACGCGGTGAACGACATCTGCAGCCACGCCAACGTCTCGCTGTCCGGCGGGGAGGTGTGGTGTGCCGAGCGCGAGCTGGAATGCCCGAAGCACAGCAGCACCTTCAGCCTGACCACCGGCGAACCGACGACCCTGCCGGCCACCCAGCCGATCGCCGTCTACGAGGCGTCGGTCGTCGACGGCCACATCATGGTCACGATTGACACCGGAGGCGACGAATGAGCACCCTCGAGATCCGCGATCTGCACGCCACGGTCGGCGGCGCCGAGATCCTGCGTGGCATCGACCTGACGATCTCGTCCGGTGAGGTGCACGCGGTGATGGGCCCGAACGGGGCCGGCAAGAGCACCCTGTCCGCCGTGATCATGGGCCGCCCCGGCTATGAGGTGACGCAAGGGTCCGTCACACTCGACGGCGTCGACATCCTTGCGCTCCCGACCTGGCAGCGGGCGACCGCCGGCCTACACCTCGTCATGCAGTATCCGACCGAGGTTCCCGGCGTGATGCTCGATGATGTGCTGGGCGAGGCCCTGATGAGCCGCGGTCGGGACACTGCCGATCTCGGCGACGTGCTGCGGGGCGAGGCCGACCGGATCAATTTCGAGGAGCGATTCCTGGATCGCCCGCTCAACGTCGACCTGTCAGGAGGCGAGAAGAAGCGCAACGAGACGCTGCAGATGGCCGTGCTGCAGCCCAAGATCGCGATCCTCGACGAACTCGACTCGGGGCTCGACATCGACGCGCTGCGTGACTGCTCGCGCCGAGTCGAAGATCTCAGCAACGAGAGCAACATGGGCGTGCTTGCGATCACGCACTACAGCCGCCTGTTGACCGAGCTGAAGCCCGATCATGTCCACATCCTGGTCAAGGGTCGGATCGTCACATCGGGTGGCCCCGAACTTGCCGACACGCTCGAGTCCGACGGGTACGGGGCGTTCGTGCCGGACGACGATCTCGCTGACGACCGGGCAACGTCGTCCAGCGGCCTCGACGACCTCTTCGCCCTGTAACCCGACCGCGCGGTCTGGTCGATGTCGTGACGACCGCATGACGAATTGTGCCAGGCACAATTCGTCGTGCGCGCCGTGTCACACCCTCTCGCGACAATCCCCTAATGGGTCGTCCACTCCGCACTGATATCGCCGGCCGTCGCTACCACGTGGTCAATCGTGGCGTGGATCGGACCACGATCTTCCACGACGACCGTGATCGGCTCGAGTTCGAGCGCCTGCTCGGGGTCGCCCACGACCGGTTCGGTGTGACCATCGACGCGTACTGTTGGATGACGAACCACTACCACTTGGTCATGGAGTGCCCGGATGGTGGTCTCTTCGACACGATGCACCTCATCGGCTCCGTATACGTCCGGCACACGAACGAACGGCACGGGCGCGACGGGCCGTTGTTCCGCGAACGTTTCTACGCCAAGCCGATCCTGTCGGAGGGATACCTGCTGAGACTGATCCGGTACGTGCATCGGAACCCGCTGGCGTTCGTGACGCCGGACGAGCTGCTCGGCTACCGGTGGTCGAGCCTTCGATCCCACCTGGGCCTTCGGCGCCCACCGTCGTGGATGAACATTACGTCTGTGCGCGCACTGTGTGGAGGTCCCGACGGTGTCGCCAGCCTGAGCCTGGACGAACCGCGGCCCGTTGTCGGCCCGGCCGGTCCGGACGCATGGATGCACGCGGTCGAGTTGGCGATCGACGATGCGCCGGTCGGCCACGGGCACGCTCGCTCATCGAAGACGGTCGCCACGCTGCTGCTCGACCGCCTCGACAGCGCCCAGCGCGATGAAGTCGCAGAGCTGCTCGACTTCCCGAACCCTGCCGCGGAGCGAGCTGCGATCTACCGTGCCCGACGGCGGCTGCGAGACGAGCCGGGACTCGGTGCTTTGGTCGATGCGGCCATCGACCTCGCCGCGTGACGAGTTGTGCCTGGCACAATTCGTCATGGTCCGGGGGGTTCGGTACGGTTCGCGGGATGGTCGACAGTGGGTGGGACGAGTCTGACGGTGCGCTGCGGCGCGACTTCGAGTTCGAGGACTTCTCGGCCGCCTTCGCATTCATGACTCGAGTCGCCCTGCTCGCCGAACGGGTGCAGCATCATCCCGATTGGTCGAACGTCTACAACCGGGTGTCGATCACACTCACCACCCACGATGCCGGCAACACCGTCACCGCGGCCGACCGAGACCTCGCCGACGCCATCGATCAGCTGCGCGCGTGAGTCGGGACGCCTTCCCTGGGTGGCGGGTCGTCACCGGCTGCTTCATCGTCCTGACCACGTCGTCCGGTCTCGGGTTCTACGGTCTCGCCGTCTATCTCAACGCGCTGAGCAACGAGCGTGGCTGGGATGTCGCGTCGATCTCCCTCGCCACGACATTCTTCTTCTTCGTCGGCGGTTTCGGCGGGGTCTGGGCCGCAAGACTGATCGCACGCTACGACATCCGCATGGTTGTATCCGTCGGCGCGGTCGTCGCCGGAATCGCTCTCGCCGCGCTCGGCCAGGTCCGGGAACAGTGGCAACTCTTCGTCGTGTACGGCATGTTCGCGCTCGGCTGGTCACTCGCCGGGCTCGTGCCGATGACCACGGTCGTGACCCGCTGGTTCCACGCCAAACGTTCGGTGGCGATCTCCGTGGCGTCGACCGGTCTGTCGGCCGGTGGGATCCTGATCACGCCCGGCGCGAAGTGGTTGCTCGACCGGCAAGGCCTCGAAGCGGGCACGCCGTGGCTCGGCGGTCTGATGGTCGTCGGCATCGTGCCGTTCGTCTTCTGGCTGGTGCGGCCGGACCCGGCCGCCCTCGGGTGGATGCCCGACGGGGAGCGTGCCGACCCACTCGTGGCCGCTCGTGCCGCGACTGGCACGCCGTATCGCGAAGCGATCACGAGCCGCTTCTTCCTGTTCGTCACGATCGGGTACATCCTCGCCCTCGGCTCCCAGGTCGGCGGGATCCAGCAACTGGTGAAGCTCGTCGAAGAGCGCACCACAGCAGACCAGGCCGCGCTGGCCACGTTGGTACTCGCGGCGACGTCGGTGATCTCACGGCTGGTCGGTGGCCGCGTGATCTCGTCACTGCCGATGATCCCGTTCACGGCGGCGCTCGCAGCGGTCCAGATGGTGGCCATGATCTGGCTCGGGTTCTCGATGACGACGGTTCCGATCTTCGGTGCAATCGTCCTGTTCGGCGCGACGATCGGCAACATCCTGATGCTGCAGCCACTCCTGATCGCCGAACGGTTCGGCGTGCTCGACTACCCCAAGATCTACAGTCGCGCCCAACTGCTCGGCCTCGTCGGCACCGCCGGCGGGCCGCTGCTGCTCGGTTGGCTCCACGACGTGGCGGGTGGCTACGAGACGTCGTATCTCGTGGCGGGTGGACTGTCGCTCGGTGGTGCGATCACCGTGCTGTTCGCCGGCTCGGCGAAGGCGCCGGTCGACGAACCCGTCGAGGCGATCGCATGACGGGCCAACGTTGCATCCGGTGCCTGGCACCAGATGCAACGGGGTGGGGGTCGGCGTGAGTGGGCTGGTGGAGCGGTCGGCGGTCGACCTCGCGGCGATGATCCGTGCCAGGGAACTGTCGGCTCGCGAGCTGCTCGACGCGTGCCTCGCGCGGATCGGCTCGGTCAACCCGCAGCTCAACGCGATCGTGACGCTCGTCCCCGAGATGGCGTACGAGTGGGCCGATCACGCCGATCATGCCGTGGCCACAGGTGCAGACCTCGGTCCGCTGCACGGTCTGCCGATCGCGCACAAGGATCTCGAGCTCACCGCCGGGATCCGGACGACGTACGGTTCGCCGGTGTTGGCC
>JBDSBE010000060.1:0-7908 GCA_039921745.1 Ilumatobacteraceae bacterium
CACGAGGTGGTTCCGTACGACCCGGAACAGTTTCGGGACCAGGAGCTGCGTTCGTCGCTCGAAGCGATGTCGTAGGTCTGCGTCCCCAGAGAGCACCTCGTGGGATTCTGACTCCACTGTCGCGCTCGAACGCCTCCGTGTCCAGGCATTGTTGTTCTGGGCAGGGTTTGGACGGCGTGGGCCGTCCAAACCCTGCCCAGAACGGAGGGAGTGGGGGTCAGAGGACGAGGTTGACCATTCGACCCGGCACGACGATGACCTTCGTCGGGGTCGCGCCGTCGATCGCCTGACGCACCTTGTCGTCGGCGAGCGCAGCCGCCTCGACGGTTGCCCGGTCGGCGTCGGCGGCGACCGTGATCCGGCTGCGGACCTTCCCGTTGATCTGGACGGGATACTCGACCAGGTCGTCGACGAGGTACTGCGGGTCGGCGACGGGGAACGCAAGGTAGGTGACCGTGCCGTCGTGGCCGAGCTTGCGCCACAGCTCCTCGGCGATGTGCGGCGCGAGTGGTGCCACCATCAGCGTCAGCTGCTGCGCGACGAGGTGCGGAGTGACATCGAGCTTGGTGATCGCATTGTTGAGCTCGATCAGTTTCGCGATCGCCGTGTTGAACCGCAGGGCATCCATCTCGGCCCGGACCGTATCGATCGTGCGATGGAGCAACCTGGTGGTGTCGGCATCCGGCTCGACATCGACGACGCTGCACTCGCCGCTCTCCTCGTCGACGACCGTTCGCCACAGCCGCTGCAGGAACCGGTACATGCCGACGACGTCACGGGTCTCCCACGGGCGAGACGCATCCATCGGCCCGGTTGCCAGCTCGTAGAGGCGGAGCGTGTCGGCGCCGTACGCGTCGTACATCTCGTCAGGGGAGACGCCGTTCTTGAGACCCTTGCCCATCTTGCCGAACTCACGGGTGACCCGCTTGCCGTCGGCGTAGAACGCCCCGTCGCGCTCCTCGATCGAGAACGCGTCGACGTAGATCTCACGTTCGTCCCTGTACGCCGCAGCGAGGATGTAGCCCTGGTTGAAGAGGCGCGCGTACGGCTCCTTCGACGAGAGGTGGCCGAGGTCGTACAGGACCTTGTGCCAGAACCGTGCGTACAGGAGGTGGAGCACGGCGTGCTCGACACCACCGACGTACAGGTCGACGCCGCCGGGATGATCGGGTCGCACGTCGGGCTGAGGGCCGACCCAGTACTCCTCGACCGCGGGGTCGATGAACACGTCGGCGTTGGTGGGGTCGCAGTACCGCAGCTGGTACCAGCACGAGCCGGCCCACTGGGGCATCACGTTCGTGTCACGACGGTACTGCTGCTCGCCGTCGCCCAGGTCGAGCGTGACGGTGACCCAGTCGTCGAGCCGATCGAGCGGGCTCTCGGGATTCGAGAACTCGTCGTCGTGATCGAAGGTGCGCGGCGAGAAGTTGTCCGTTTCGGGGAGCTCGACCGGCAACATCTCGTCGGGCAGCGTGTGTGGATTCCCCTCGGCGTCGTACACGACCGGGAACGGCTCGCCCCAGTAGCGCTGGCGGCTGAAGAGCCAATCGCGCAGCTTGTAGGTGGTCGTCGGCTCGCCGCTGCCGTTGGCCTCCAGCCATGCGTTGGTGGTCCGGATTCCGTCGGCGGTGTTGTCGACACCATGCAGATCGAGCGTGTCGTTGCTCGAGTTGACGTACGGCGCATCACCGATGAAGGCGACCGGCCACTGGTCGGTGTCGGTGCGAGCGTCGGCGTCGACCGACACGTCGTGCGACTCGAACCAGGAGGCGGGTGGCTCCTGGATCGCCCGGATCTCGAGATCGAATCGCCGGGCGAACTCGAAGTCGCGCTGGTCGCCGCTCGGCACGGCCATGATCGCGCCGGTGCCGTATCCCATCAGGACGTAGTCGGCGATCCAGATCGGAATCTGCTCACCGGTCAGGGGATTGATCGCGAACGAACCGGTGGACACACCGGTCTTGTCACGGGTGTCGTCGGTGCGATCGATCTCGTTCTTGGCAGCGGCGGTGCGCCGGTACTCGGCGACCGTGTCGGCCTGATCGGCGGTGGTCAGCGCGTCGACGAACGGGTGCTCGGGAGCGAGCACCATGAACGTGGCTCCGAACAACGTGTCGGGTCGTGTCGTGAACACCGTGATCTCACCGGCAGCGCTGGCGAAGTCGACCGAAGCCCCGTGGCTCCGCCCGATTCAGTTGCGCTGCATCGTCTTGATCGCGTCGGTCCAGTCGAGGAGTTCGAGATCGTCGATCAGGCGATCGGCGTAGGCGGTGATCCGCATCATCCACTGGCGCATGTTGCGCTGGAAGACGGGAAAGTTGCCTCGATCGGACCGTCCATCGGCCGTGACCTCCTCATTGGCCACCACCGTTCCGAGCCCGGGGCACCAGTTGACCGGAGCGTCACTCACGTAGGCGAGGCGATGCCCGTCGATGATGGTGGTGCGCTCGGCGGTCGTGACGTCGGCCCATGCACGGCCGTCCGGTGTGGGTCGGGTGCCTGACTCGAACTCGCTGATCAGCTCGGTGATCGGTCGGGCGCAGCCGTGGTCGCCGGCGTCGGGGTCGAACCAGGCGTCGAAGATCTGGGTGAAGATCCACTGGGTCCAGCGGTAGTACTCGGGATCGGTGGTCGAGATGCTCCGGCGGGGGTCATGGGCCAGGCCGAGCCGCTTGAGTTGGCGGCGGTAGGTGGCGATGTTCTGTTCGGTCGTGATGCGCGGGTGCTGGCCCGTTTCGACGGCGTACTGCTCGGCGGGCAGGCCGAACGCATCGAACCCCATCGTGTGGAGCACGTTGTGGCCGGTCATCCGCTTGAAGCGGGCGTAGACGTCGGTGCCGATGAAGCCGAGCGGATGGCCGACGTGGAGTCCGCTGCCCGACGGGTACGGGAACATGTCGAGCACGAACAGCTTGTCGCCGCGCTCGGCCGCTTGCTGGGCGTCGCCGAGGGGCCCGCTCGGGTTGGGTGTCTCGAACGTGCGGTGTTCGTCCCACCACGCCTGCCAGCGCGACTCGATGTCGGCCGCCAATGTCGCGGAGTACCGAAACGGTGGTGCGTCGTTCGTGGCCGTGATCGGGGTGTCTGTCGTCTCGCTCATACCGGCCGACCAGCCTAATGCCAGCCGATCTCGTGAGGATCTTGCGTGAAGGACACGCAAGATCCTCACGAGATCGGCTTGGGTGGGCCGGCCGGGACTCCGGTCCCGGGCCTCGCCCGGTGCTGTGTGACAATGCGGCGATGGAGAACGAGACGATCACGACCGGTCCGGGCGCCCTTCCCGACGTCGATGTCGTGGTGGTGGGCGCCGGGATGGCCGGGCTCTACATGCTGCACGAACTGCGGTCGCTCGGGATGTCCGCGGTCGTGCTCGAGACGGCTGCCGACGTCGGGGGCACGTGGTTCTGGAATCGGTACCCCGGTGCGCGGTGCGACGTGCAGAGCATCGACTACCAGTACACGTTCGACCCTGAGCTCGAAGCGGACTGGGAGTGGTCCGAGAAGTATGCGACCCAGCCCGAGATCCTTCGCTACCTGCAGCACGTCGCCGACCGTTACGACCTGCGGCGCGACATCCGATTCGAGACGAGGGTCGAGGCGGCGATCTGGAGCGATGACACCGGGCGCTGGACAATCACGCCCGATGCCGGTGACCCGATCGACTGTCGGTTCTTCGTGATGGGAACCGGGTGCCTGTCCGTACCGAAGGCGGCCGAGATCGCAGGCGCCGAACGTTTCGGCGGTGACGTGTACTTCACGAGCCGCTGGCCGCACGATGGCGTCGATTTCACGGGGCAGCGGGTTGCCGTGATCGGGACCGGCTCGTCCGCGATCCAGTCGATTCCCCTGATCGCCGCGGAGGCCGAACAGCTCACGGTGTTCCAGCGCACGCCGAACTTCTCCGTCCCGGCCTACAACGGGCCGCCCGACGCCGCACGGGCAGCCGCGCTCGCGGCCGATCGAGACGCCTACCGTGCAGCCGCCCGCTGGTCCGGCGTCGGGGTTCCGATCGAGCCCGCCCAACGTGGTGCCTGGCAGGCGACCGAAGCCGAACGGAACCAGTCGTACGAGGAAGGATGGGCGGTGGGCGGTCTGTTCGGTGTGACGCGCGGCTTCAACGACCTCCTGCTCCGGCCGTCCTCGAACCACACCGCTGCCGAGTTCGTGCGAGAGAAGATCCGTCAGCAGGTGGACGACCCCGAGACCGCCGAGGCGCTGTGCCCGAAGAACTATCCGATCTTGAGCAAGCGGCTGTGCGTCGACACCGACTACTACATCACGTACAACCAGCCTCACGTCCGACTGGTCGATCTCCGCAGCACGCCGATCGACACGATCACCGAGACCGGCATCGACGTGCGTCACGACGACGGAACCGAATCGATCGAGTTCGATTCGATCGTCTACGCAACTGGTTTCGACGCGATGACCGGTGCGCTCGTGAGCGTCGACGTCACCGGCCGGGGCGGTGTGACGCTTGCCCGCAAGTGGGCCGACGGACCCGAGACCTATCTGGGCGTCATGACCGCAGGGTTCCCGAACTTCTTCATGATCACCGGCCCCGGTAGCCCGTCGGTGCTGTCGAACATGGCCGTGTCGATCGAGCAGCACGTCGAGTGGATCGCGGCGTGTCTGGCCGACCTGCGCGAGGGCGGCCACGACGTGATCGAGCCGACGGCCACGGCCGAAGCGGGTTGGGTTCAGCACGTCAACGACTGTGCGAACATCACCCTGTTCCCGCAGGCCAACTCGTGGTACATGGGGGCCAACGTGCCGGGGAAGGCTCGGGTGTTCCTGCCCTATGTGGGTGGTGTCGACACCTATCGCAGGACGTGCGACGAGGTGGTCCAGCGCGGCTACCTCGGGTTCCGGCGGGCCGGGTCGCACGGTGAGATCGTCGACGACGGTGTGGTCAACCGGCTGCAGCCCGACGTGAGCGCACTGCTGCGGATCATGGCCGATCTCGCCCTGCCGCCGATCGATTCCATGGGGGCGCCCGAGGCTCGGGGGTTCATGGAGATGGTCGGCGCCGAGCGGCCCCCCGGTCCCGACGTCGGGGAGATCGTTGACGGCACCCTGCCCGGCGCAGCGGGCGATCTCGACTACCGGTTGTACCGGCCGTCCTCGCAGGGCCCACACCCGGTGGTCGTCTACTTCCACGGTGGTGGCTGGGTACTCGGGAATCTCGAATCCGACGATCCGTTCTGTCGGGATCTCTGCGACCGCTCCGGCGCGATCGTCGTCTCGGTCGACTACCGCCACGCTCCCGAGCATCCGTACCCGGCTGCCGCCGACGACGCGTCGGCCGCCGTCGGATGGATCGCAGCTCACGCGATCGAGCTCGGTGGCATCCCGGGGCAGATTGTCGTCGCGGGGTGGAGTGCGGGCGCCAATATCGCTGCCGTCGCCGCCCAGCGGGCACGAGATGCAGGTGGGCCGACGATCGTCGGCCAGCTGCTCGTCACGCCGGTCACCGACGGCAGTCGATCGTGGCCGTCGATGTCCGACAACGGCGACGGGTTCGTCTTGACGAAGTCACTGATGGAGTGGTTCTGGGACCACTACGACGCCGACCGTGGCGCCCCCGGTGCCTCGCCGCTCCTCGCCGACACGCTCGCCGATCTGCCGCCGGCTGCGATCTTCACGAGTGAGTTCGACCCGCTGCGCGACGAGGGCGCCGCCTACGCCGCAGCACTCTCGGCGGCCGGTGTGCCCACGCACCATCATTCGTGTCGGGGACACATCCACACCTCACTCACCGCCGTCGACGTGATCATCTCGGGCGCACCGATTCGTGCGGCGATGGCCGAGCACGTGCAGAAGTTCGTCGCCGGATGAACACGAACCCGGTGGCCCGACCAGGAACGGAGTGACGTCATGACAGGAGCACAGGGAGCATCGACGTTGATCGAGGTGCTCGACCGTCTCCGCGACGATGGCTTCGCCGAGCAGTTCATCGGTCAGCCGGACGGCACCGTTCGCTGCACGAACTGCGAGACGCGGACTTCGGCCGACGAACTCGACGTCGACGGATTCCACCGACTCGAGGGGGCCAGTGACCCGTCGGACGAGAACATCGTGGTGTGGGCGCGGTGCCCGTCGTGCGGCGCCGGAGGAGCGCTGACGATCGGGTACGGGACGAACTCGTCCGACGCCGATCAGGCCGTGCTCGAACTCCTGGATTTCGACGATGTCGAGCACGAGGAACCATGACGAATTGTGCCAGGCACAATTCGTCATGCGGGGTCGTCGTGCTCGAACGAGCGTCGCAGCAGTTCGAACCCCTCCGCGAGTGACACCCGGGGCGCCCACTCCAGTGCTGCACGTGTCTCGCGCTGGTCGAACCAGTGTGCCGTCGAGAGCTGCTCGGCGAGGAATCTCGTCATCGGCGGGTCGTGCGCGCTCCCGACCAGACCCCAGACGCGTTCGGCGATCACACCGCCCGCCACGGCAACGGGCGTGGGCACTCGGCGCGGTGAGCAGTCGATTCCGGCCGCCTCGGTGATCCGCGCCACGAGTTCGTGCACGGTGCGCGGCTCGCCGTTGGTCACGACCAGGGCTCGCCCGGCAAGCGCTGCTGCCCGGTCGAGCGCGGCGACGAGCGCTTCGGCTGCGTTGACGACGTAGGTCGTGTCGATCAGTGCCGTGCCCGACCCCACGAGGAACAGCCGATGCTGCATGGCTCGGTCGATGATCCGGCCGATCAGCTGTCGGTCACCAGGCCCCCAGACGAGGTGAGGGCGGATCGCGACGATGGGCATCGCCACCGACGATGCCGCCAGAGCGGCGAGTTCGGCCTGCGCCTTGGTAGTGGCGTAGTGGCCACGCGTGCGACCGGGGTCGGCGGGCCCGGCCGGCGCACCGACGAGTGGCGTGCCGGCGTGGGCGACCGACGGCGACGACACCTGGACGAACGATGTCACGCCGGCACTCCGGGCCGCATCGATCAGGATGCGGGTGCCGTCGACGTTGACCGCCTCGAAGGCAGCTCGATCTCCGAGCACGCCGACTCTCGCCGCAAGGTGGATCACGCCCTCCAGGCCGTCGCAGGCTTCGGCCACGACGGCGTCGTCACAGATCGAGCCCGACACCTGCCGCGACCCCAGATCGCTGCGGCCGCGCTGGAGGGTGGTGACCGAGTCGCCCCGTGCCTCCAGAGCAGCAACCGTGTGCTCGCCGATCAGGCTCGTCGCCCCGGTGACCAGAACCTTCACAGTGCCAGAACCTTCACAGTGCCAGAACCTTCACAGTGCAAGAACCTTCACAGTGCCAGAACCTTCACAGTGCCAGAACCTTCACAGTGAAGGCAACGTTCCGTCGGCGAGTGAGCGGGCCGCCCATCGGGCAACGGCGGTTCGATCGATCTTCGAGTTGTGACGACGATCGTCCGGGAGCCGAGGGACCTCGATCACGGCGACGACCGGGACATCGACCAGTGCGCGGACCCGGTCACTGGATGCCGTACCTGCGACTCGCGGTGACGGGACGGCGTGATCAAGCTCGAGCACCACCACGATCTGTTGGAGACCGACCGGGCCGACCCCGACCACGCACGCCCGAGCGACTCCGTCGACCAGCTCCGCGAGCTGCTCCAGCCGAACCGGGGCGAGCGGGCCATCCGCCGTCGTGATGACATGCTCGCCGCGGCCGCCGATCCACAACCGTCCGTCTCGGTCGAGTTGCCCGAGGTCGCCGGTGGCGTGCCAGCCCTCGGGCTGATCGGCCGCCCACTGGGTGTGCCAGAGGCGGTCGTAGCCCACGCGGGCGTGAGCCGCCCGAACCACGACCTCGCCGAGGGTCCCGGGCGTGGCCGTCGGCTCCGCGGTCGCTCGTCCCCGGTCGTCGACGGGGCGGATCATGACGTCGACGCCGTCGATCGGCATGCCGACGCACACACCGTTGCCACCC
>JBDSBE010000061.1:0-13751 GCA_039921745.1 Ilumatobacteraceae bacterium
GCGGCGAGTTCGGCTTCGTCGTCGGGGAGGAACATGCTGCGGGCGCCGAGGAACCGCTCGAACACGCCGCCTTCGTGGCGCACGATGTCGGAGACGAACGGCGACGTGCGAAAGGACTCGCGGGCGCGGAAGCCGAGTTCGACGCTCAGGATCGCCGCAAGTTCCTCGATCTCCTTCTCGGCACGCTGCGCAGCGAAGCGCTCTGCCTTCTGATCGAGCCATGCGGCACGATCGGCAATCGGATGCATCTCCGAACCGAGATGGCACGTTTTGTATTTCTTGCCCGACCCGCACGGGCACGGATCGTTACGTTTCGCTGCCGCTCTCGGCCGCGATGCGAACGGGAGGATCTCAGCGAGCAACACGAGGTCAGGGGTGTCGTGGACGAACTGACCGTCGTGCTCCGCCAGGTGATCGAGCGCGCCGGCCCGTTGCAGCAGCCGGTGGGCCATGACCCCGTCGCTGCGATCCGCCGCGAATGCGGCCGCAGCCACCAACGCGCCCTCGTGATTGCTCGACGTGTGGCGCTCGAGTTCCTCGAGCGCCTCCGAGGGTCGGCCGAGCCGGTCGAGCGCAGTGGCACGCAACCACCCGACTCCTGGCGTGGATTCGCCCAGGACGTCGATGATCTCGTCGGCGAAGTGGAGCAGACCCTCGGGGTCGCTGCGCCGATCGAGCCAATCCTCGATGAACCCCTCGCCGACCTCGACGTCGCGCTCGAGGATCGCGGCGAACAAGGTCGCTCCGGCGAGGCGCTCTTCGGGCGGTCCGAACGCATCTTCGTCGCCGCGCACGAGTGCGGTTGCTGCACCGCCGAGCACCTGCAGTTGTTCGGCCTGTTCCTCGCTGAATCCGAATACCGAGACGAGCCGATTGCGACGTCGCCAGGCATCGAGCATCGTCCAGTCGAAGCCGCGACGTGCCACCGTGCGCTCACGAACCTCGAGTCCCGCAGCGGTGAGCAGTTCGTCGTGCGGCGGCGCCGGATCGTCGACGAACGCATCACGATCGAGGGCGACCGCCTCTTCGATCACCGAAGAGACAAGGGCGAACTCGAGGTCGGTCGAGGCGTCGACGATGTGGCTGGCCAGTGTCTCGGTGCGCCCCAACTGACCGAACGCCGCTCGGACGGCGTCGACTTGACGCGGTGTCGGAGCCGGCACGGCGTCCAGCCGCGCGATCCGGAGCACGCCGTCCACGGCGGTGACCTCGACGAACGCCGACGTGCCGTCGCCGTCGCTCTCGGGCGGCAGAGCGCCGCCCAGCCAGTCATCATCGGCGCAGAACACATCGATCTCGCGATCACCACGCCCGACCCCCTCGGTTTCGATCGTGCCCAGGTCGCCACCGTCGGGCCGAGCTGCACCGGGCTGATTCATGACCAACCACCAGCTCAACGGCTCAGCACCGTTGTCGATGACGAGCCACTCATCGGGTGCGAAGTCGGCACGGACCTCGTCATCGACGTCATCGCCCGCGGGATCGAAGACCTCGACGGTCCATCTGACGCCGTCGAACAACGCCGGCACGCTCACGAGACCGGACGCCATGTCGGCGACTCGCCCGTCGTCGCGGATCGCGAGGCGGATCTCGTCGGTCTCCACGTCGTCGAACCCCGCCGCCGTGAGGCGCTCGACGACATCGGCGTACGTGGCCGGGTCTGCGCCGACGACGGCGAGCACGTCGTCGCCCGTCAACCAGCGCTCCGAGTCTGACATCGCATCGTTCATCTGCCGATTCTGCCATCGCCCGGTAGGAGGACGACACCGCACTCGCTGATTCTCTGACACACGGTGAACGCCTGGCGCGCTGGGAGCGCATGTCCTCTGTGGCGAGCGCGTTCCGGCGCTTGCTACGTCGCCTGGCCTGGTACGACGCGAGATCGGGGCATCGGAACGTCACCGTATGACGCAGACGCGGTAACGGCGTTCGAAGCAATGATCGACACCGGCGGCCCCATCACAATTGTGGCCCGCAGCGTCCTTGCCCTCGGCGGTGATCCGGTCGATACCGGGCGACTCCTTGGTCCGTCGCATCGCAGGTCAAACCACGAGGTTCCCCTCTACGAGACCACGTTGGAGATGCGCCCGCCCGATCTCGGTGAGTTCGGCTTCGTCGACACCATCACCGTGACGTTCGGCTCGGACGGATTCGTGCTCGAGCCCGCCGGCACGTTCGGACATCGCTTCCCGACCGACATCGCTTCCCGACCGACTGATCGTCGGTCGACGGCCAAGACAACGAGCGCGAACCGGGTCAACGAGAGCCGATGGCGGAACTACCCAACGAGGCCATGTTGCGAGCCGTTCATCACTACACGCTGCGGGCGGCGTTGTCGAACCTGGTGTACTGGCCGAGGAAGACCAATCGCTTGGTGCCGATCGGTCCGGCGCGATGCTTGGCGACGATCACCTCGGCCGATCCCTTGTCGGGCGAATCGGCGTGGTACACCTCGTCGCGATACAGGAACATGACCACGTCGGCGTCCTGCTCCAGAGAACCGGATTCACGCAGGTCGCTCAGCATCGGTCGCTTGTCGGCTCGTGCTTCGAGGCTGCGGCTCAACTGACTCGCGGCCACGATCGGCACCTCGAGCTCGCGGGCGAGGATCTTCAGGTTTCGGCTGATCTCGCTGACCTCGAGCTGGCGGTTCTCGAAGTGGCCCGTGCCGCCGCCCATCAGCTGCAGGTAGTCGATCAGGATCATGCCGATCCCGCCGTACCGAGCCTTGATCCGGCGTGCCTTGGCGCGGATCTCCATGACCGTCACGCGCGGGTTGTCGTCGAGGAAGAGTGGGATCTCGAGCCGACCGATCGCCTTGCCGATCTTCGCCCAGTCGCTCTCGGCCAGCTTGCCGGTACGCAACTTCGTGCGGTCGACCCGCGCCTCGCCGGCGAGGATGCTCTGGGTCATCTCCTGGTGCCCCATCTCGAGCGAGAACATGAGCACCGGCTTGGTGGTCTGCTGCGCGACGTGGGTCGCCATCCCGAGCAGGAAGCTCGACTTGCCCATCGCCGGGCGGGCACCGACGATGTAGAGCGCATTGGGTTGCAGACCCGACAGCAGCTCGTCGAGGTCGGTGTACCCACTCGGCACGCCGGTGATCGTGTCACCCCGGTCGTAGGTCTCCTGCAGGTGGTCCATGACCTCGGGCAGCAATTCCTCGATCGTGCGGGTTGAGTCGGTGACGCGCTGCTCGGCGACATTGAAGATCTTGGTCTCCGCCTCGTCGAGCGCTTTCACGACATCGTCCGGCTCGCTGTACGCCAGCTCGGCGATGTCGCCTGCGGCATAGATCAGTTGGCGAAGGAGCGCGGTCTCCTGGACGATCTTGGCGTAGTGCCCCGCCGACGAGATCGCGGGTGTCGCATTCTGGAGTTCGTGCAGCGCACCGGGGCCACCGACCTCGTCGAGCAACCCGGCACGCCGGAGCTCATCAGCGACGGTGACGGTGTCGGCCGGGGAGGCACTCGAGTACAGCGCGCGGATCGAGTCGAAGATGTGCCGGTTCGCCGGACGGTAGAAGTCCTGTGGGTTGAGGCCCATCTCGCTGACGATGCCGATCGCATCACGCGACAGCAGCATGGCGCCGAGCACCGACTCCTCGGCCGCGATGTTGTGCGGTGGCACACGCCCGCGCCCACCCGACTGACCGCCGCCGCCGCCGCCACTACTGCCGCTGCGAGCACCGTCGCGTCGTGACGATCCCCCGTTGTCGATGGGGAAGTTCGCGTCACCGGCCATGGGGAACCCATCGTGGCGGCCCACCCCTGTGGGGAGGAAGGGGACAACGCAGCAATGCCGTGGAGAACCGAGAAATCGCGGGGATAACCGGCCGGCAGCTGTGGACGCCCATGTGGACAAGTGTGAACCGTGGGTGTCACACGGATCTGCGTGTCACGCAGATGCGAGCGTCAGGGGCGTGTCAGACCCGCGTCGCCAGTTCATCGAGTTCGTCGAAGACGATGTCGAGGTTGCGCAGGCTGCGCCGGAGATCGAACGCATCATCGAGCGTGGCGTCGTCGACGTCGGGGTCGCGCTCGAGCAGGGACCGGAAGTCGATGCCTTCGTCCCACGCCCGCATCGCGTTGCGCTGCACCACCCGGTACGCATCGTCGCGTGACATGCCGGCGGCAACCAGCGCGAGCAGCACCGGCTGGCTGAACACGAGCCCGTAGCTGGCATCGAGGTTCGCCTGCATCCGCTCCGGGAACACGACCAGCCCCGACAGGAGCCGACCCAGGCGACGCATCACATAGTGCGCGAGCTGCGACGAGTCGGGGAGCACCACTCGCTCGACCGATGAGTGGGAGATGTCGCGCTCGTGCCACAGGGCGACGTCCTGCAGGCCGGCGAGCAGGTTCGATCGCAGCACCCGCGAGAGCCCCGTGATGGTCTCGGCCGAGATCGGGTTGCGCTTGTGCGGCATCGCCGACGAACCCTTCTGGCCCGGCTTGAACCCTTCCTGGACCTCACGGACCTCGGTTCGCTGCAGATGACGGAGTTCGACCGCCATCAGTTCGCACGTCGCGCCGATCGACGCACACGCGTAGAGGAACTCGCTGTGGCGATCTCGGGCGATCACCTGGGTCGCCGGCACGGGGGTGAGGCCGAGCGCGTCGCCGACGAACCGTTCGACCGACGGGTCGATGTTGGAGTAGGTACCCACGGCGCCCGACAGCTTCATCACGGCGATCGTGTGGCGCGCCGCTCGGAGCCGGGTCCGGTCCCGATCGACCTGCATCGCCCACAGCGCAACCTTCGCTCCGAACGTCGTCGGCTCGGCGTGGACGCCGTGGGTCCGACCGATCATGGCCGTGTCCCGATGCTTACGGGCGAGGTCGATCACGGTCTGCAGCAGCCGGCCGGACTCCTCGATGAGGAGATCGGCGGCGTCGGTCATCTGCCAGCACAGTGCGGTGTCACCGACGTCGGACGAGGTCAGGCCGTAGTGGATCCATTTCCCGGCGTCGCTCGACCCGCCCGCCGCAATCGCGCCCTGCACCACGTCGACGAAGGCGGCGACGTCGTGGTCGGTGACCCGCTCACGTTCGAGAATCGCCTCGACCAGAGCGTCGTCGGCCACGGGCGCGTGCGTGCGACAGGAGACCGCATCGTCGGCGGGCACCACACCGATCGCGGCATGGGCCTCCGTCGCGAGCAGTTCGACCTCGAGCCACCGACCGAACTTCGACACGTCCGACCAGATCGCCGTCATCTCCGGCGTCGAGTACCGCGGAATCATCCCGACACCCCGACGCCCACCGCGCTCGTTCTGGTCACCGCGCTCGTTCTGGGCAGGGAATGGAACGTCAGAGCCGTCCAAACCCTGCCCAGAACGGGAGAGGTGGGGAGCATGTCAGGCGGTCCAGAGGAGGTAGTCGTCGCGTTCGGCGCCCACGCCGACGACATTGACGGGCACCCCGACCTGCGCTTCGACGAGGGCGAGGAAGGCCTTCGCCTGCTCGGGGAGTTCGCCGGGCTCGCGAGTGTCCGAGAGGTCGCGCTGCCAGCCCGGCAACGTTTCGTAGACCGGCTCGACCGCAGCAAGGATGTCGGATCGGTCCGGGTAGTAGTCGATCAACGTGCCGTCGAGGCGGTAGCCGGTGCACACCTTGACGGTTTCGAACCCGTCGAGAATGTCGAGCTTCGTCAGCGCGATCTCCGTCAGGCTGTTGAGTCGCACCGCCTGACGCAGCATGACGCAGTCCAGCCAGCCAGCGCGGCGACGGCGGCCGGTCACGGTGCCGAATTCCTTGCCGACGTCCACGAGCGTCTCGCCGTCATCGTCGAGCAGCTCGGTCGGGAACGGCCCGGCGCCGACCCGGGTCGTGTACGCCTTCGTGATCCCGACGATCCGGTCGATGTCGCGAGGCCCGAACCCGGTCCCCGCGCACGCGCCGCCCGCCGTCGGGTTCGACGACGTGACGTACGGATACGTGCCGTGATCGAGATCCAGGAACGTCGCCTGGGCACCCTCGAGCAGGATCTGAGCGCCACCGGCGAGCGCGTCGTGCAGCAGTGTCACCGTGTCGGCCACGTACGGACGCAACCGTTCGCCGTAGGCGACGAACCGGTCGACGATCTCGTCGACGTCGAGCGTGTCGCCACCCGCCTGTTCGATCAGCGTGTTCTCCGCGATCGCCCGAGCCCGAACGGTCGTCGCGAACCGGATCGGGTCGACGACTTCGCCGACCCGGACGCCGACTCGCCGAGCCTTGTCGGCGTACGCCGGGCCGATGCCCTTGAGCGTCGTTCCGATCTTGTCGTCGCCGCGCATCGCCTCGGCGATCGCATCGTGGGCCTGGTGCCACGGGAAGATCAGATGGGCGAGCGTCGAGACCTGCAAGCCGTCACACCGGATGCCACGACCTTCGAGTGTGTCGATCTCGTTGAAGAGCGTCGGCAGGTCGACGACGACACCATTGGCGATCACCGGCACGACGTGGTCGTACAGCACCCCACTGGGGATCAACTGCAGGGCGTACTTCTCCCCGTCGACGACCACGGTGTGCCCGGCATTGTGCCCACCCTGGTAACGCACCACGTAGGTGTGCTCCTTCGAGAGCAGGTCGATGATCTTGGCCTTGCCTTCGTCACCCCATTGGGCGCCGACGACGACGGTGACGGGCATGGGCACGCTCCCCGGGTAGTGCGGACTGGAACGTGACACGACGCTACCCGGTGTCCGGCTCGCGCCTCAGTGTCCGACGGCGTTCTGAACGATTTGTCCGTCGTGACGGCGCACCGTCACGCAACGGAGGTCCGCGATGGCGACGGACGGCCGCCGATGGCCCACCGTTTCGACGTGACCCGATCGGGTATCGTTCCACCGGTCGGCACGAGCCGGTCGGTACCGGATTGGACTTGTCATGGACGCACTCACGATCGCATTGATCGTCCTCGCCCTCGTCGTCGTCGCCCTCGTCGCCTTCGCCATCATCAGGCGCAAGCAACGGTCCGGATCGGTGCTCGCATCACCGGCATCGGTACGCAAGTCCGGTCGGTCGACATGACCGATCGCCTCACCCTCATGCGTGCCAGCGAGGTCGCCGGCCTCCCGGTCGTCACGATCGACGGCGGCGAAGACGCCGCTGAGATCAAGGACGTGGTCTACGACGGCGGCCGCCACGACCTGCTCGGCTTCACGCTCAACAAGCGCGGTTGGTTTCGCGGCTCGATGAAATCGATCCTGCCGACCCAGAACGTGGCCGGGATCGGTCGGGACGCCGTGATGGTCGCGGACGAGGGCTCCCTGCTCGACCAGGGGGGCTCCCACGAAGTGCTCTCACAACCGAAATCCGGATTCGACGTAGTGGGTAACGAGGTCGTGTCCAGTTCGGGCGCCGTCCTCGGCACCGTCGTCGACGTCATCATCGAGACCGGCGCCAACCCGAAAGCGGTCGGCTACGAGGTCAAGACCGCCGATGGCAGCCTGTTCATCCCGTCGTCGGCGCAGATGGCGCTGTCGGGCGAGAATCTGATCGTGCCCGCCGAAGCCGAAGCATTCACGAACAACGACCTCGCCGGGTTCGGAGCCTCCGTCCCGTCGTTCCGTCACATGTTGGGAGACCAGACATGACCATCCACTCCATGAAGGCAACGGCCGGTCAGTCGGTCATCGCGCTCGATTCGGCCGAGGAAATCGGCAAGGTGAAGCACTTCGTGGTCGCACCCGATGTCAGCCGGATCGACCGACTCCACATCGACGGACGTCGCAGCAAGGCGCTGTTCGCGGAGTGGTCCGATCTCGAGTCGTTCGGCACCGACCGCGTGATGGTCACCCACGCCGACGACCCGTCGGAATCGAAGGACGATCGGGACATCGGCGTCGCTAAGGGAGACATCGAACTGATCGGCTCACGGGTCATCGACACGGCCGGTTTCGAGCACGGCACCGTGGCCGACGGATCGTTCGATGCCGACACCGGAGCGATCACGTCGGTCCAGACGTCGGAGGGAACACAGATCCCGCAGTCGTCGATCCACAGCCTCGGCAGCTACGCAATGGTGATCGACGCCTGAGCGAGACGTCCGGGCGTGCGCCCGGCAGGGAGCCGCCGATACCGTTGCCCCCATGATGCGCGTGCAGCGGTGGGCCGACATGGACGACGCGGCGCGGCGGGCCCTGATGACCCGTGGGCTCGACGCCATCTTCGACCCGGCCCTGCGGGAGTCGATCGGGGAACTCATCGACGATGTGCGAGAACGGGGCGATGACGCCGTGTGCGACGCGCTGGCTCGTCACGACGGCATCGAGATCACACCCGATGCGCTGCGGGTCGGTGACGACGAACTCGATGCGGCCACCGTCTCGGACGAGGTCGACGCCGCGCTCGACGACGCGATCACCCACCTGCGGGCGTTCAACGAACAGCAGCTGGCACGCTTCGACGACTGGTCGTTCGAAACGGAACCCGGGCTGACCGTCGGCGAAAAGATCACCCCGATCACGTCGGCCGGACTGTTCACGCCGTCGGGGAAGGCGAGCTATCCGAGCGTCACCTACCAGCTCGCGGTTCCGGCCGTGGTCGCCGGCGTCCGCGACATCGCCGTCGTCGTACCACCGGTACCCGGCGGCACCGGCGAGGTCGACGCCGCCCTTCGAGTCGTCTGCCGCAAGCTCGGCATCCGGAACGTGTTTCGCGTCAACGGCCCGGCCGGCATCGCAGCGCTCGGGTTCGGAACCCAATCGATCCCGAAGGTCGTGAAGGTGTTGGGTCCCGGGTCGCCGGCGGTGACCATCGCGCAGGTCGAGATGCAGCGCCACGGCGTCTCGACCGTGATGCTGCTCGGCCCGACCGAAAGTGTCGTGATCGCCGATCACACCGCCGACCCCGTGCGGCTCGCAGCAGACCTGTTGATCGAAGCCGAGCACGGCGAGGACAGTTCGGTGGTACTGGTGACCACGTCCGCCGAGCTGGTCAGCGCGGTCGATCTCGAGTTGGAACGCCAATCGAGCATGTTGCCGGGCTCGCGTGCCACAGCTGCGCGTGCCGCTCTCGGCCTGAACGGTGGCGCCGTGATCGTCGACGATCTCGCGGTCGCCGCGGACGTTGCAAACCGCTACGCCCCGGAACATCTCCAGGTCGCAGTCGCTGACGAGTGGGTCGACCGCGTGGTCGACTCGCTGGTCAACGCAGGGGAGATCCTGATCGGACAGGACACTCCGTTCAGTGCTGCGAACTTCGTGATCGGATGCCCGGCGTCGTTGCCGACGAGCGGGTTCGCCCACGTCAGCTCCGGTGTCACCGCTTCGACGTTCCTGAAACGAACCGCCGTCGCTCGCGCCGATCGCATCGCACTCGAGCGGATGAGCAATTCGGTGATCGCGCTCGCCGACCACGAGGGTTTTCCCGCCCACGCAGCCGCGATTCGCGGCCGACACTGAACCGTCGGGCGACGTCCAGACCCTTCTTGATCCGAAGAACGCACGCGGGCGCACCCGCCCTGACGTACGCTGCAGATGTGACGACCATTCTGTTGGTTGAAGACGACGAGCGGATCAGCGAACCACTACTCCGCGTGCTCGCCACCGAGGGTTTCGATGCGATCCACGCGGCCAGTGGGCTCGAGGCCATCGAGCAGGTCACCCTTCGGCGGCCCGACCTGATGCTCCTCGATCTCACGCTGCCCGACATCGACGGGTTGGACGTGTGCCGCAAGGTGCGTGAAGACCGTCCAGAACTCCCGATCATCATGCTGACCGCGCGGGCCGAAGAGATGGACGTGATCGTCGGTCTCGGTGCCGGCGCCGACGACTACGTGCCCAAACCCTTCCGACTTGCTGAACTGGTCGCGCGCATCAAGGCCAGGCTCCGGGTCGCCGAAGCCGCGAACCAGATGCCGCGCGAGATCATCGGAGGCCCGCTTCGGGTCAACACAGAGTCGAGACGTGCGTACCTCAACGACGACGAGCTCGAACTCACGTCCAAGGAGTTCGACCTGCTCGCGCTCCTCATGAGCAAGCCGGACGCCACGTTCACCCGCGAGCAGATCATGGCGTCGGTGTGGGACGAGAACTATTGGGGTTCGACCCGCACCCTCGACACCCACGTGTCAACGCTGCGCCGCAAGATCGGCGACGACTCCGATCCACCGACGTTGATCGTGACCGTCCGCGGGGTGGGGTTCCGGTTCGAAGGTTGAGTCACCCGCCAGCCGACCCGGCTCGATAGGACCCGACGACCGTGCGTCGGCGCCTTGTCATCTCCTCGATCGCCATCGTGCTGGTCGTGCTCGGTGCACTTGCGCTACCTATCGGCCTGATCGTCTACGACGCCGCCGAACAGCAGCTCGAGACACGTCTCGCCCAGCAAGCCCAATCGATCGTCACCGCCTACGAGACCGATCTGATGCTTGATCGAGAACCCGACCTCGATGGACTCGTCGATTTTCTCGGCCCGACCGACGGGCTCCAGGTCATCGGCCCTGCAGGAGGCGAGTCGATCAAGGTGATCGGACCCGAGGTCACGTCGACCAGGGTGTCGACGGCGGAGGCGTCCGACGGGACGACCTTCAAGGTCGTCACCGACGCCGTCCCACTCAACGAGAATGTACGGAGTCAGTTCAACATACTGCTGCTGCTGGCACTGGGCGCGCTCGCCGCCGCGGCCGGTCTCGCCGCCGTGCAGGCGCACCAGCTGGCCCGCCCACTCGAGCGGCTCGCGACGCGCGCCGGTCGGATCGGCGACGGGGACTTCAGCCGACGACCGTTCGTGAGAACCCACATCCCGGAGATCGACGACATCGGTTCGTCGATGGACATCAGTGCGATGCGGGTCGAATCGATGCTCGCCAACGAGCGGCACTTCACCGCCGACGCGACGCACCAGCTGCGAACGGGCATCGCCGGGATCGCGATGCGGCTCGAGCTCCTGAGCCTGCACCCCGACCCATCGGTGTCGGTCGATGCCGCATCGGGCCTGAGTCAAACCGACCAGCTCAATGCAACGATCGATGATCTGCTGGCCGCCGCCCGGAACCGGACGACGAGCGAGCGGAGCGTCTACGACCTCACGGACCTGGTCAACGATCACGTCGACGAGTGGCGCCCCCGGTTCCACGCCGTGAAGCGCCACATCTCGGTGATCACGTCGAATCCGGCGCCCCCCGTGTTCGGCACGAAAGGGCTCGCCGGTCAGGTCATCGACATCCTCGTGCACAACGCGCTCAAGCACGGCTCCGGCGCAGTCACCCTGATGATCGACAACGCGTCGGTCGTGGTCATCGACCAGGGAGCCGGGATGTCCAAGGCGCGTCTCGCCTCGGTGTTCGACGGCCCGGTCGACCCGTCCGCGAAGCATGGGCGTGGGCTCGCGCTGGCCCGGCGGCTCGCGCAGGTCGACGGAGCCTCGCTGGAGGTGGTGGGCAACAAGCCGTTGCGTCTCCGGTTCACACTCGTGCGCGGAGACATCGGCGAAGTCGTGGTGTGACCATCCCGAGGGGTCGACGCGCGCTCTCCGGCCTCGGCCGAAACAACCAGTCGCCGCCTCCAGAAGGCGGGAACTCTGGAGGCGGCGAACGGAATTGCGGGGGTCATCCTCGCAGCGCTCGTGTTCGGCGATGATGAAGAAATCGTCAACTTCTGGTGAAGTTCATCCCGTCGCACCCACGACCAGTCGACGTCCGCCACCGACATACTCGCCGTCATCCATGCGGTCGGCGTCCTCGGTGGGATCGTCGAGCGTGTCGACGGTCAGACGCCCGCCGTCGTGGATGGTGCCGTCGATGATCAGCATCGCTGCCCGGTCGCCGATCTCGCGCTGGATCACGCGCTTGAGCGGGCGCGCGCCGTAGGCCGGGTCGTAGCCCATCGACGCGAGGAGCGACATCGCATCATCGGATACGTCGAGTTCGATCCGCTGGTCGGCGAGCCGCTGCCGGAGCCGGTCGAGTTGGATATCGACGATTCGCCGCACGTCGGTCTCGTCGAGCGAGCCGAACCGGATGATGTCGTCGACCCGGTTGATGAACTCCGGCTTGAAGTGGTCGGCGGGATCACCGGGAAGGTTCGACGTCATGATCAGGACGGTGTTGGTGAAGTCGACGGTGCGGCCCTGACCGTCGGTGAGGCGGCCGTCGTCGAGCACCTGCAGCAGAATGTTGAACACGTCGGGGTGCGCCTTCTCGATCTCGTCGAGCAGCACGACGGAGTACGGCCGACGGCGCACCGCCTCGGTGAGCTGACCGCCCTCGTCGTAGCCGACATATCCGGGGGGCGCACCGACCAGACGGCTGACGGCGTGCTTCTCCATGTACTCGCCCATGTCGACCCGAACCATCGCCCGCTCGTCGTCGAACAGGAACTCGGCCAGTGCGCGCGCGAGCTCGGTCTTGCCGACACCGGTCGGGCCGAGGAACATGAACGAACCGATCGGACGATCGGGGTCGGACAGGCCGGCCCGGCTGCGCCTCACCGCGTTGGCGACGGCGGTGACGGCTCGGTCCTGACCGATGACCCGTTGATGGAGGGAATCCTCGAGATGGATCAGCTTCGCCATCTCCGATTCGATCAGGCGTGACACCGGCACCCCCGTCCACTTGGCGACGACCTCGGCGATGTCCTCCGCGTCGACCTCTTCCTTGAGCATCTGCTCGGTCGTCTGGAGTTCGTCCAGGTGGGCGGTCGCCTCATCGACCCGGCGCTCCAGCTCGGGGATCCGGCCGTAACGGATCTCAGCCGCCACGTTGAGATCGGTCTCACGTTCGAGTTGCGTGCGCAGGTGCTCCAGCTCTTCCTTCAGGTTCCGGATCGCGTCGATCGCCTGCTTCTCCGCTTCCCAGTGCTGCTTCATCGCGCCGAGTTGCACGTTGAGTTCAGCGAGTTCGTCGTGCAGCGCGTCGAGCCGCTCCAGCGACACCGCGTCGCTCTCCTTCTCGAGTGCGACCTGCTCGATCTCGAGCTGGAGGATCCGCCGCTGCACGATGTCGATCTCGGTCGGCATCGAATCGATCTCGATCCGTAGTTTCGATGCAGCCTCGTCGACGAGATCGATCGCCTTGTCGGGCAGGAAGCGGTTGGTGAGGTAGCGGTTCGACAGCACCGCGGCGCTGACGAGCGCCGAGTCCTGGATGCGGACACCGTGATGCACCTCGTACCGTTCCTTGAGGCCGCGGAGGATCCCGACGGTGTCTTCGACCGACGGCTCGCCGACGTAGACCTGCTGGAACCGCCGCTCGAGCGCCGGATCCTTCTCGACGTACTTGCGGTACTCGTCGAGGGTGGTCGCGCCGATCATACGGAGCTCGCCGCGGGCCAGCATGGGCTTGATCATGTTGCCGGCATCCATGGCGCCTTCGGCCCCGCCGGCGCCCACGATGGTGTGGATCTCGTCGATGAACGTGATCACCTCGCCGGCGGCATCGGTGATCTCTTTCAACACGGCCTTCAGCCGCTCCTCGAACTCGCCGCGGTACTTCGCGCCGGCCAGCATGGAACCGATGTCGAGCGAGATGAGCCGCTTGTTCTTCAAGCCCTCTGGCACGTCGCCATCGGCAATGCGGCGCGCCAGCCCTTCGACGATCGCGGTCTTGCCCACACCTGGTTCGCCGATGAGCACCGGGTTGTTCTTGGTGCGGCGGCTGAGCACCTGGATGACGCGACGGATCTCGTCGTCGCGGCCGATGACGGGGTCGATCTTGCCGTCGCGAGCGCGATCGGTGAGGTCCTGGCCGTACTTCTCGAGCGCCTGGTAGGACGATTCGGGATCCTGGCTGGTGACCCGGTGGCTACCCCGCACCTCGCGCAG
>JBDSBE010000062.1:0-5220 GCA_039921745.1 Ilumatobacteraceae bacterium
GCACGCGTCCAATTGCGGCTCGAGACCCTCGGCGGCGAGGAGTTTCCAGTAGAACGCCGACACGTTCAACGGGGCCGGGCGTTCGGCGATCGTGCGCAGCACCCCGACCCCCATCCGGTAGAGGCGCTGGTTCGGCTCCCGTTCCAGACCGAGCTGGTCGATCGCCTCCAGCGCAGCCATCGCCTGGGACGCCCGGTCGAGCGACGACAGCAGTGGTGCCATCGGCTCGACCGACTCGGCTTGACTCACGATGTCGAGGTCACGACCGCGGTACAGCAAGAGCCGCACGTGACTCAGAGGCTCCAGCCTGGCGCCGAACTTGGACTTGGTCTTGCGCACGCCCTTGGCGACGGCGCGGACCTTGCCGTTCTGCTCGGTCATGAACACGACGATGCGGTCGGCCTCGCCGAGCTTGTAGGTGCGAAGGACGATGCCGACGTCGTGGTACAGCTCCTTCATTCGTCGAGTCCGCCGAAACGTCGGCGGCGGTTGGAGAAGTCGTAGATCGCTCCCGACAGGTCGTCGACGCTCAGGTCACCCCAGCCGACGGGCACGAACACGAGCTCGGCGTATGCCAGTTCCCACACCAACGACGGCGGCAGTTGGGTCGGCGGACCGAGCACGACCACCAAGTCGGGCTCACAGTCGGCTGGTTCGTACAGCATCGCCGCCACCGTCGCCTCGTTGACCTCGTCGTCCGGGTCCAGCCGCTGCATCGCCTCCGCGAACCTGACCCGGCCGTCACCACACGGGTCGACGATCACCTCGCATCCGTCGATCGACCGGCGCCAGAGCGCCAAGCTGTCCCCGGGTGGCATGTCGCCCTGCTCGTACGCCCGCAACGTCAGCCACGGTACGCCGATCGTGCTGCAGAGCGACCCGAGGCCGGCGACGCGCTGCTCCCACTGGTCACGGGTCAACGTCGACCACTCGTGGAGGGTGCCACCCACGACGAGCACGTGGCGCAACGAGGAGTTGCTCGCAACGGCGGATGCGGTCTGCGTCACCTCCCCATTGTCGCAGGTCGCCCGTGGCTATCGTGGACGCTCTGTGACCCGCCCGAACCGCCCCCTGCACGTGGCCTGCATCATGGACGGCAACGGACGGTGGGCTGCACACCGCGGCCTTCCTCGTACTGCCGGCCATGACGAGGGCGAGGAGAACCTGGCCCGCCTCGTGCGGATCGCGGTGGCCCGCGACGTCGGCTGGCTCACAGTGTTCGGGTTCTCGACCGAAAACTGGATTCGGCCACGATCCGAGGTCCGTCACATCCTCGGCCTCCACGAGAAGCTGTTCGGGCGCGTCGCCGAGCTCAATCAGCTCGATGTCCGTGTCGAGTGGATCGGGCGACCGTTCGACAGCCAGTCGGCTCGCACCCCGAAATATGTCCAACGTGCGATTCGCAAGGCGATCGCCGACACCGCCGGCAACACCGGCATGGTGCTGACGGTCGCATTCGACTACGGCGGCCGGACCGAGCTGATGGCCGCGGTGCGCGCTGTTCGGGCCAACGGCGCCGCGGTGACGCCGGCCTCGATCAGCGAGCATCTGTACCTCCCCGACGTCCCGCCGGTCGACGTCATGGTGCGCACGAGCGGGGAGCAACGGGTGTCGAACTTCCTGCTGTGGCAGAGCGCCGGGTCGAGGATCCACTTCACCGACACGGCGTGGCCGGACTTCGACGCCGCCGACCTCGACGCTGCGATCGCCCTGGTTCGATGACGGCGGCCACCGAGCGAGCGCTCGAGGCGCTCGAGACCGTCACTGTCGCGCTCCCTCGAGCCGAGGATCGACCCGGTCAACGCGAAATGGCCGAACAGGTCGCGACGGCGATCCAGCAACGGCGCCACCTCGTCGTCCAGGCGGGCACGGGAACGGGCAAGACGCTCGCCTACCTCGTGCCGGCGATCTTGTCCGGCAAGCGCACCATCGTCGTGACTGCGACCAAAGCGCTCCAGGACCAGCTCGCGTCGAAGGATCTCCCGTTCGTCGCAGACCAACTCGCGGCCGACGGTATCGACGTCAACTTCACCGTCCTCAAGGGCCGCAGCAACTACGTGTGCTTGCAACGCCTGCGTGAAGCCCACGACCCCGCTCAGGCCACGCTGGACCTCGACGCCGTATCTCCCGTGACCACACTGGAGATCAAGAAGATCGGCGAGTGGGCCTCGACCTCGGCGACAGGCGACCAGGCCGAACTCGACTGGAACCCGGGCGACCAGGCGTGGCGGGCTGTGAGTGTGGGATCCGACGAGTGCCCCGGCGCCGACCGCTGCCCGATGGGGCAGGAGTGCTTCGCCGAGCAGGCCCGCCGGCGGGCCCAGGTCGCCGACGTGGTCGTTGTCAACACGCACCTGTACGGGCTCCACGTCGGCAGTGGAGGGGTGATCCTCCCCGATCACGACGTGGTCGTCTTCGACGAGGCCCATGTGCTCGAAGACATCATGAGTGACACGGTCGGCGTGCAGATCACGCCCGGGCGGTTCGTCACGGTGAGTGCCGCCATCCGTCGATTCCTCGACGACCCGCAACTGATCGGCTCGATCGCCGATCTCGCGTCGGTGATCCGCGATGCGCTCACCCCGTTCCACAACCAGCGCCTGCCGATACCACTCCCCCAGGCGATCGTCGATGCTCTGCAGGACGCGCAGATCAAGCTCACCCGGGTCGGCGAAGCCGTCCAGAAGATCGACACCCCCGTCGAGGACGCTCAGCAGCGCAAGCTTCGAGCCCAGCGGATCATCACCCGGTCGATGGAGTCGGTCGAAGCCGCCCTCGCGGCGGGCGCCGACACGGTGCCGTTCGTGTCGGGCAGCCGAGATCACCCAAGATTGGAGATCGCCCCGCTCGACGTGGGTCCGACGCTCACCGAAGGCGTCTGGACGCAACACACCGCGATCCTCACGAGCGCCACGATCCCGACCTCGCTCCGTCGACGCCTCGGCATCGACCCGGCCGCGAGCACCGCGATCGACGTCGGGAGCCCATTCGACTACGAGTCGCAGGCGATGCTGTACTGCGCGATGCACCTCCCCGTGCCGAAATCGCCCGCTTTTCGCCCGGCCGTCGCCGCTGAACTGATCCGGCTGATCGAGGCCGCGGGTGGGCGCACGCTCGCACTGTTCACGAGCTGGGCAGCGATGGACGCCGCCGTCGAGGTCGTCCGCGACGCTGTCGACGTCCCGATCCTGACCCAGCGCGATCTGCCCAAGCCAGCGCTGATCCGCGCGTTCACGGAGTCGCACGAGACGTGCCTGTTCGCGACGACGGGGCTGTTCCAGGGCGTCGACGTCCCCGGCGACACGCTCTCGCTCGTGGTGATCGACAAACTGCCGTTTCCACGACCCGATGATCCGTTGCTGTCGGCACGGCGCGAGCAGCTCGGTGCGAACGCGTTCTCGGAGATCGACATCCCACGCGCGGCGACCCTGCTGGCGCAGGCGTCGGGCCGCTTGATCCGCACGGCGACCGATCGCGGCGTGGTCGCCGTGCTCGACTCGCGTCTCGGGAGCGCGCGTTACCGCTGGGACATCATCAAGGCACTCCCGCCGATGAAGCGCACTAAGGACATCGACGAGGTGACCTCCTTCCTCCGCGCGATGCGCACCCCCTGACCACCAACGCCGATCTCGTGAGGATCTCGCGTGGCCCATGCGCAAGATCCTCACGAGATCGGCTGGTTGACGTAGGTTCGCTGGGATGGGAGAACTGGTTCGGATCGGCGTCGACGACGGGGTGGCCACGATCACGCTCGATTCGCAGCACAACCGCAACGCGCTGTCGCGCCAACTCGTGACCGAACTCTCGGCGTGCCTCGACGAGGCCGAACGCGCTGGCGCCCGCGCCATCGTCCTGCGCCACGAAGGGCCGGCGTTCTGCGCGGGCGCCGATCTCACAGAGCGGTCTACCGGCGCGTCCGACCCGTCGCCGGCGTCGACCCCGATGGTGTCTGTCATGCGCCGCCTGATGGGGACTCCCCGTCCAACGATCGCGGCTGTGCAGGGCGCAGTCCGCGCCGGGGGGATCGGCCTGATGGCGTCCTGCGATCTGGTCGTCGTCGACCGTGCCGTCACGTTTGCGCTCACCGAGGTCCGGATCGGCGTTGCCCCCGCGATCATCGCCGTGCCGATCCTCCGGCGAGTGCCGGCCGGCAAGATCGCCGCAGCGATGCTGACGGGAGAGGCGTTCTCGGCGTCCGACGCACGGGAAATGGGCCTGGTCACGCATGTCTCCGATGACGTCACGGCGACGATCGCGAGTCTCATCACCGGAATCCTTGCCGGCTCACCCCGGGCCGTGGCGGAGACGAAACGGGTCCTGGGCCTCGTACCCACACTCGATCTGGACGCCGCGTTCACCGAGATGGGCGCGCTCAGCGACGAACTGTTCCGTGGACCGGATGCGACCGAAGGCATGGCGGCGTTCCGGGAGAAGCGAGCACCGGTCTGGCCGGATTGAGTCAGGCCAACAGCCGGTACCCGACGCCGCGAGCCGTCACGATCAACTGCGGGTCGTCGGGATGGTTCTCGACCTTGAGTCGAAGCCGGCGCACGTGAGCGTCGACGAGGCGCGAGTCGCCGAGGTACTCGTACCCCCAGACCCGCTCGAGCAGCTGATCCCTCGAGAGCACCGCATTCGCATGGTCGGCGAACTCGCACAGCAGGCGGAACTCGGTCTTGGTGAGGCTCAACTCCTCACCGCCCTTCAGAGCGATCCCCTGCTCACGACGCAGCTCGATGTCGCCGAGCATGACCGATTCGGGCTTGGAGCTCGTCTCGAGCAGGTGGACCCGGCGGAGCAGCGCTCGAATCCGGGCGGCCAACTCCTTGGGGACGACCGGCTTGGTGACGTAGTCGTCGGCGCCGGCCTCGAGACCGGCCACCATGTCGTGGGTGTCGGTCTGCGCGGTGATGATGATGATTGGCACGATGCTCTCCGCACGCAGGGCTCGGCACACGTCGAAGCCCGACATGTCGGGCAGCCGGAGGTCGAGCAGGACCAGGTCGACCTCGTGTGCCGCGAACTGCGCCAGGCCGTCGGTACCGTTGGCGGCCTCGTGTACCGTGTACCCCTCGTCTTCGAGGGCCAGGCGGAGGGCGAGGCGGATGCCGTCGTCGTCCTCGATGAAGAGCAGCGTGTTCACGGTCGTCATAGTGTGCCACGAATCCCGTCATCTGGGAAAAACGCCGTGATCAGGGCTTTCGGGCCGGGACATGGACA
>JBDSBE010000063.1:0-6995 GCA_039921745.1 Ilumatobacteraceae bacterium
CCCTGGTACTGCTCCTGGTTGAGCACGAAATCGCGGTCGTCGCGCCACGTCGAGAACAGGCCCTTCTCGAAACCTGTTCGCTCGACGCGCTTGAGCCAGTCGGCGGGGATGATCTGGTCGGTGTCGACGTCGCTGCGTTTGAGCGGCACACCCGTCCCCGAGACGATGCGAACAGCCTTCATGATGCTCCTCCAGCCGTCACGGATTGTGTCGGATACCAACCGTTACCGGGGTCGATCTGATTCGCGCATCGCGCGTGAACGGTTGGTATCCGACACCATCTGTTCATGTGAGGTCCTCGGGGGTCGCGAAGGTGCCCTTGATGGCCGTTGCGGCGGCGACGGCGGGGGAGACGAGGTGGGTTCGGCCGCCCCGGCCCTGACGGCCTTCGAAGTTGCGGTTGCTGGTGCTTGCGGCGCGCTCGCCGGGGCGCAGTTTGTCGGGGTTCATGGCGAGGCACATCGAGCAGCCGGGTTCGCGCCAGTCGGCGCCGGCGGCGCGAAAGATCGCCGGAAGTCCCTCGGCTTCGGCCTGCGCCTTGACCCGGTGGGAGCCGGGCACGACCATCACGCGGGGGACGGTGACGTGACGACCCTCCATCACCGCCGCCGCGGCCCGCAGATCTTCGATCCGGCTGTTGGTGCACGATCCGATGAACACGGTGTCGACCGGGATCGACTTGATCGGGGTGCCCGGCGTGAGATCCATGTAGGCGAGGGCCCGCGAAACGGTTTCGCGGGTCGTTTCGTCGTCGTAGTCGTCCGGCGACGGGACGATGCCGTCGATCGAACCGACCTGGCCTGGATTCGTGCCCCACGACACCTGCGGCGACAGTGTCGAGGCGTCGATGACAACCTGCTTGTCCCAGGTCGCGCCGTCGTCGGTGACCAGCGTGTGCCAGTCGGCGACTGCGGCATCCCAGTCTTCACCGGACGGCACGTGGTCACGGCCCTTCAGGTACTCGAAGGTGATGTCGTCCGGGGCGATCATGCCCGCCTTCGCGCCGGCCTCGATCGACATGTTGCAGACCGTCATCCGGCCCTCCATCGACAGGTCGCGAATGGCCTTGCCCCGGTACTCGATGACGTGGCCGAGGCCACCCCCGGTGCCGATCTCGCCGATGATCGCCAGCACGATGTCCTTGGCAGTGACGCCGGACGGAGGGGTGCCGTCGACCGTGACCGACATCCACTTGGGCCGACTCTGCGGGAGGGTCTGGGTGGCGAGGACGTGCTCGACCTCGCTCGTGCCGATCCCGAATGCGAGCGCACCGAAGGCGCCGTGTGTGGCGGTGTGGCTGTCGCCGCAGACGATCGTCATGCCGGGCATCGTGCGTCCCTGCTCAGGCCCGATCACGTGGACGATGCCCTGGTCGGGGTCACCCATCGGAAAGTTGGTCACGCCGAACTCGGCGGTGTTGGCGCGCAATGTGTCGACCTGTTTCGCCGAGATCTCGTCGGCGATCGGCTGGTCGATGTGATCGGTCGGGACGTTGTGGTCTTCGGTGGCGATCGTCAGGTCGGGCCGGCGCACGGTGCGGCCCGTGAGTCGGAGCCCGTCGAATGCCTGCGGGCTCGTGACCTCGTGGACGAGGTGCAGATCGATGTAGAGGAGGTCGGGTTCCCCCGACGACTCGTGCACGAGATGTCGTCGCCAGAGCTTCTCCGGCAGCGTCGTTGGGCGGTCGTTTGGCATGTGGTCTGTCTCACTCCCTGAGATACACTTCTTGCTGTATGGACATCGTAACCGGGGTGGGAGTACTCGACAAGGCCGTTCACGTGCTGCGCGCAGTCGCCGAACGTCCGCTGACGTTGAACGGACTGCAGGTCGCGACCGGATTGCCCAGGGCGACGGCCCATCGGCTGGCGGTCGCGCTCGAGCAGCACGGGCTGCTCCGTCGTGACGACGACGGGCGGTTCGACCTCGGCCCGGAGCTGGCCGCGCTCGGCCGGGTCGCGGCCGACCGGTTCCCGCTCGGCGGGCTCGCCCTACCGGCGCTCGATGAACTCCGGCTCGCAACGGACGAGAGCGTGCAGCTGTTCGTGCGCGAGGGGTCGCATCGACGGTGCGTCGTGTCGCTCCAGTCGCCCCACGCGCTGCGGTGGATCGTGCCCGAAGGCGTGCTGTTCCCGCTCGACGTGGGGTCGGCAGGTCGCGTGCTGTCCGGTGCGACCGGCAACGGCGGGTGGGTCGAGAGCGTCGAGGAACGCGAGGCCGGGGTCGCGTCGGTCAGCGCCCCGGTCGTCGACGCCCAGGGCGCGCTGGTCGCCGCAGTGAGCGTGTCCGGTCCGATCGATCGGCTGACTCGCGAACCGGGGCCACGCTTCGGCACCGCCGTGGTGCGAGCGGCGGCCGGGATCACCCGAGCGCTGAGCCTCGCCGGCGGCTGACGACCTGCGCTCACGGCTCATCCGCCGAGCAGCGCGGCGATCACGAACACCGGATAGCCGGCGAACAGGACCACCGCATCGCGCCGGCCGAGGGTGCCGTTCCTCGTCGCCAGACCGATCGCGACCGCCATCAGGGCGAGCATCACGACGAGCGGCCAATGGACCAGACCGGCGTTGTCAATCGACAGTGGAACGATCACCGCACCCAAGCCCAGGCTCATCGTCATGTTGTACGCGTACGAGCCGATCACGCCGGCGACCACGGCCTCGGTGATGCCGTGTCTGCTCGCCGAGTAGGCGAGGACGACGAGTTCGAAAGCGGTCGCGAAGGCGACGACCGTGAGGCCGAGCCGGGTCTGCGTCTCCTCGATCCCGCTGATTCGCCGCACCGCCTCGACGAGCGCGATCGAGCCGAGACTGAGCGCCACGAGTCCGGCGACGACATATGCGAGATCCGAGCCGACGCGGCCGTCCGGATCGACCGCCTCGTCGAGTTCGCCCGCCTCACCGAGGGTCGGTGGACGACGCTCGCGCCACCAGATCGCGGCGACGAACGCGACATACGACGCAACGAGCACGACGCCCTCAAGCCGTCCGACTCGTCCGTCCCAGGCGAACATCGAGGCGATCACCCCGGTGAGCAGGCCGCCGAAGGCGTAGCGCCGCACGTCGCGGCCGAATGGGACGAGTGTCATCCACGCACCGACCCCGAGCGCGACCGTGACGATCGTCGCGTTCGCGCCGATCACGTCGCCGAACGCGACGCCGCCGACGTCGCGAGCCGACGCGGTGATCACGGTCGCCAACTCCTCGGGTTCGGCGCCGGCGAGGAGCAGTGCGAGCGCGAATGCGGTGACGCCGAGTCGTTTGGAGGCGTCGGCGAGGTGCTCGGCGAACACCTCCGCTCCCCACACGATCGCTCCGGCCCCACCGACCATCACCATCAGCCAGACGACGTTGGTCATCGGCACTGTGTAGCCGCGGTGCGAGTCGTGCGCATGGTCGTGACTAACGTCGGTTTGCGCTCCACCGTGGAGTGCATCGAAAGCCGAGGGGGTCCCGTGAACGACGAGAACAAGCTGTGGCTGCCACCAAGCATGGGGCGCCGCCGATTCATCCTCGGTACCGGAGCGGTCGCGTTCCTCGCTGCGTGCGGCGGTGACGACGACGCTGCTTCGCCGAGCGCGACGACGCCGACCGGCTCGACGACGGTAGGCACGACGGGCGACACCGCCGGTACGACGGCTTCGGCCGGCACGAGCGCCCCGACGGGCACGGCTGCACCGGCGACGACGGCACCTGCTGCCGCCGGTACCCCCAAGACGGGAGGCACGTTGCGGGTGGGCGTCGTCGGGAGCACGAACGACCTGATGGACGCCCAGTACATCGTGTCACGCGCCGATCAGGCGCGACTTTTGAGCGGGTGGGAGCCGATCGCCAACTATGACGACGACTTCAACATCGCGTACAACAACTCGCTAGCCGAGGAGATCGAAGTGATCGCCCCCGATGAGTACGTCATCCGGCTCAAGGACGGCATCGAATTCCACAACGGCAAGACCGTCGGCGCCGACGACCTGATCTACTCGTTCAATCGCCTGATCGATCCCGAACTCGGGATCGCACCGAACCTGGCGACGTTCATCGATGCCAACAGCTTCACGAAGATGGACGAGCGCACCGTCGGCATCAAGTTGCTGACGCCGAGCGTGGCGTTCCAGTACGGGCTCGCCGACTACGGCGCGACGATCGTGCCGGTCGACTACGCCCGGTTCGACGGCGACCCGACAAATCAGATCGGTACCAGCGCGTTCAAGCTCCAGAGCTTCACGCCCGGCTCGGAGAGCGTCCACACCAGGTTCGAGAATTACTGGGGCGACTCGTATCTCGACGAGGTCCAGGTCATCGACTTCGCCGATCAGTCGGCACTCGTGAATGCCCTCACCTCCGGTGACATCGACGTCGCGCTCGACGTCCCGTTCGCCCAGGCCGGCGTGATCCAGTCGTCGAGCGACCTGGAGTTGCTCGAAGCGGCAGCCGGCAACTGGCAGACCATCACGATGCGGATCGACATGGCGCCGTTCGACGACGTGCGGGTCCGCCAGGCGATGCGTCTGATCGTCGACCGCGACCAGATGGTCGAGCGGGTGCTGTCCGGTCACGGGCGCATCGGCAACGACATGTACGGGGTGCTGGACGCGTCGTATCCCAGCGACTTTCCCCAGCGCAAGCAAGACATCGAGCAGGCCAAGGCCCTGCTGGCCGACGCCGGTCAGGAGAACCTGTCGATCGAACTGTTCGCCCCCGACGACACTGCTGGACTGCCCGAGTTCGTCTCCGCGTTTGCGGAGCAGGCCAAGGAGGCCGGCATCAACGTGACCGCAACGGTGCTCGACGGCGGCACGTACTGGGGTGACGAGTACACGCAACGCGTGTTCGCGACGAGCTACTGGAGCACCCGGCCGTACCTGAACCAGGTCGGCGCCGGTTCGCTCCCGACGGCGACGTACCAGGAGACCAAGTGGCCGCCCGCCGACTCGGACTTCATTTCGCTGTACGAGCAGGCGCTCGGAGAGGTCGACGACGACAAGCGCAATGAGATCATCCGCCAGATGCAGCAGGAGGAGTACGACGGCGGCGGCAACATCATCGCCTACTTCCAGAACCTGATCGACGGCCACGCCTCGTACGTGAAGGGCGCGGTGTCCCGGCCGAACCTGATCAACTTCGACCACATGGGTCGCGGCTGGAAGAACATTTGGCTCGACGTCTGATCGGCGGGGTGCGCGTCGGCGCGAGTCGGGGCGCACCTCACCGGTGATCGATGACTCATGGGCATCCTGAAACTCATCATCCGACGTCTTCTGCTCGGCGTCGTGACGCTGATCATCGTGTCGATCGCGGTCTTCGCCCTCACCAACGTCCTGGGTGACCCCGTCAAGCGCATGCTGGGCCGCGGTGCACTGCCGGACGTGGTGACGGCACGCCGCGCCGAGCTCGGGCTCGACCGCCCGCTCGCAACCCGATACGGCGAATGGTTGAAGGGGCTGGTCACCGGTGACTACGGGGTGTCGTACGCAAACGGCACGCCGGTGTGGGACGTCGTCAAGGACCGGATCAACAACTCGCTGTTCCTGATGGCGATGGCGGCGGCGGTCTCGATTCCGCTGTCGCTGTTCCTCGGTGCGTTCTCGGCGCTGCGACGTGACGGGCTGTTCGACCGGGTGATGTCGAACCAGCTGCTTGTGCTCGCGGCGATGCCGGAGTTCGTCGTCGGTGCACTGCTCACCGTGATGCTCGCCACGAATGTCTGGCACGTCGTGCCAGCGGTGAGCAGGATCCGTCCGGGCGAACCGCCGTGGTCGGATCTCAACGGATTGATCCTCCCGGTGCTCACGCTGGCGTTCGCGGTGACGCCGCACGTAGGGCGCACGATGCGCGCCGCCATGATCGAGGTGCTGGAGAGCGACTACGTGGAGATGGCCCGGCTCAAGGGCCTCCCCGAGCGGGCGGTGCTGTGGCGTCACGCATTCCCGAACGCACTCGGCCCGACGCTGCAGGTGATCGCGCTCAACATCGCCTATCTCGCCGGCGGGGTCGTGATCGTCGAGTCGCTGTTCAACTTCCGTGGGATCGGGATCGCCCTGCGCGATGCGATCCCCGAGGCGAACGCTCCGGTGGTGCAGTTCATCGCGATGTTCATCGCCACGATCTACGTGATCAGCAATCTGCTCGCCGATGTGATCACGATCGTCGTCACACCCCGACTGCGGACGAGGCTGTCGTGAGCGACGAGCCGCCCGCCGATGTGAAGGACGGGGCCGACGTCGACGACGGTGCCGATCTCACCGATCTGGCTGTGATGAGCGATCTCGTCGTGATGCACACGGCGACCGCGAATGACGAGGTCATCGCGTCGGCGAACCCCGGAGTCGTTCGAGCAGCATTTGGACTGTGGCGAACCAGGCTCGGCCTCGCGCTCGTCCTCCTGCTGGTCGGCGTGGCGATCATCGGGCCATTGGTCGCCCCGTACGGCCCCGCCGAGTTCGTGGGCACGGCAAACCTGCGTGATGTACCCGGCACCTCGCTCGGCACCGACTACTTCGGACAGGATGTGTGGTCGCGGTTCCTCCACGGCGGGCGGTCGATCCTGTTCCTCGCGTCGGTGTCGACACTGATCGGGTTCGTGTTCGGGTCGGCGATCGGGTTGGTTGCCGCATACGACCGGGGGCGGCTGGACGACGCACTGATGCGGGTCATGGACGTGATGCTCGCGTTTCCCCAACTGCTGTTCGCGCTCGTGGCGCTGACGACCGTTGGCCCGAAATCGTGGTTGATCATCGTGATCGTGGGCGTGACCACGATCCCACGGATCGCCCGGATCACGCGCGGTGCGACCGTGCCGGTCGTCGAACGCGACTTCGTCGGCGCTGCGGAAGCGCTCGGTGAATCGCGGTATCGGATCATCACGCGCGAACTCCTGCCGAACATCATCGGCCCGCTCCTGGTCGAAGCCAACCTCCGGCTGACGTACTCGATCGGGATCATCGCCGGCCTCGGGTTCCTCGGGTTCGCAACCGAACGCAACGCAGCCGACTGGGGTCT
>JBDSBE010000064.1:0-11602 GCA_039921745.1 Ilumatobacteraceae bacterium
GCGCGAGGGCTCGACGTCGACAGCCTGACCCACGTCGTGAACTACGACGTCCCCTCGGCGCCCGACAGTTACGTCCACCGCATCGGACGCGTCGGTCGGGCCGGTCGTGAGGGGGTCGCGATCACGCTCGCCGAACCGCGCGAGCAGCGACTGCTCGCGAACATCGAGCGCCTCACGAAGCAGCAGATCAGCATCGAGAGCGTGCCGACGGTCGCCGACCTCCGCGCCCGCCGGCTCGCGGCGACGGTGGAATCGATTCGTACGGTGCTCGACGCAGGTGATCTGGACGATCTCTCGACGGTCGTCGATGCTCTGCGTGACGATCACGATCTCGAGCAGATCGCACTGGCGGCGATCAAGCTCGCCCACGAGAGCGCAGCCGACGACGACGACCTCGAGATTCCTGATGCCCGACGCTTCGACCGCAAGGACACCAAGCGCGACAAGGACCGCCATCGCGACCGGGACCAGCCCGGGCGCGGCAAGCCGCAGAGCGGGTCGATGGACGAACGCGGGAGCGACAACGCCGAGCCGACCGGGTTCGTGTACATCGCGATGGGTCGCACGGCCGGCATGCGGCCGGGCGACCTCGTCGGCGCGATCGCGAACGAGGCCGGCCTCGACGGCCGCCAGATCGGCCCGATCCGCATCAGCGACCACTACAGCGTCGTCGGTGTACCGGAGCGGGAGGCCGACCGCGTGATCACCGTGTTGAACGGGGCGACGATCCGGGGCAAACCCACCAAGGTCCGCCGCTTCACCGAGTGACACGACGGGTCAGACTCTCCGTGGCAACGGGGGCGTCGACCTCGGGATCCTGCCACGGAGAGTCTGACCCTTCGTGGCTGGCCCCTCGTGTCGCTCGACTGGGATTCGCTGTTAGCCTTCGATGGCTGTGTGGACGGGTCACGTCCACCGATCGTTCTTCAGGAGTAGTCAGATGGCATCGGTTTGTGAAGTGTGTGGCAAGGGCCCGTCGTGGGGCATGTCGGTGTCGCACTCGCACCGTCGGACGAAGCGTCGCTGGAACCCGAACATCCAGCGTGTCCGTACGCAGGTCAAAGGTGCCACCAAGCGGCTCAACGTCTGCACCAGCTGCATTAAGGCCGGCAAGATCGTCAAGGCCGGCTGATGCAGGGCGTCGTCAAGGCGTTCGACCCCGTTTCGGGGCTCGGTGTGCTGATGTGTGACACCGACCTCGCCGACTACGACCTGGCGGCGAACGCGCTCGAGGGCTCCATCTTCCGGATGGTCCGTCAGGGTCAGCGGGTCGTGTTCGATCTGGACGATGCCGGCCGGGCCACGCACCTGCGCCTCGGTTCCGAGATCGACATGGGTACACCCGGCACCCACTGATCCACTCCGGACGTCCCTGGTCGTCGGACCAAGGACCGCTCGCAAACGCTTTCAGCGTCGATGAAAGCGTTTCCATCTGTTTTCCAGATGGACAATCGCCAGAAACCAGGCGTTCATCATCCATTCGGGCATGTCGCAGGGTGTCTGGCTTTGCCACACTGGCATGAGACGCTTCCAGGAGGGCAGATGCATGGCCGGAACGACGAACAACCAACGCCTGACGGCATGGGTGCAGGAGTGGGCCGATGTCCTGCAACCCGACGACGTCTACTGGTGTGACGGGTCCGCCGACGAGTACGACCGGTTCGCCGCCGAACTCGTCGCGTCGGGCACGTTCACCAAGCTCGACGACGCGAAGCGACCCAACAGCTATTGGGCGCACTCCGACCCCGGCGATGTCGCCCGCGTCGAGGACCGCACGTTCATCTGTTCGGCGACCGAGCAGGAAGCCGGTCCGAACAACAACTGGACGGAGCCGGCCGAGATGCGTGCTCGTCTCAACGATCTGTTCTCGGGGGCGATGACCGGGCGGACGATGTACGTCGTGCCGTTCTCGATGGGTCCGCTCGGTTCGCCGATCGCGCACATCGGAGTCCAGTTGACCGACTCGCCCTACGTCGCCACGAACATGCGGATCATGACCCGCATGGGCCAGGGCGCCCTGGACGTGCTCGGAGCCGACGGCGAGTTCGTGCCGTGCGTCCACTCGGTCGGCGCACCGCTCGCCGAGGGCGAGGCCGACGTGCCGTGGCCGTGCGACGCGGAGAACAAGTACATCGTGCACTTCCCCGACACGCGCGAGATCATGTCGTACGGCTCGGGGTACGGCGGCAACGCGCTGCTGGGCAAGAAGTGCTTCGCGCTCCGGATCGCTTCGGTGATGGCGCGTGACGACGGCTGGCTCGCCGAGCACATGCTGATCTTGAAGCTGACGAACCCCGCAGGCGAGTCCAAGTATCTCGCCGCCGCCTTCCCGTCGGCGTGCGGCAAGACCAACCTCGCCATGCTCGTGCCGACGATCGAGGGGTGGACCGCCGAGACGATCGGTGACGACATCTGCTGGATGAAGTTCGGCGACGACGGCCGCCTGTACGCAATCAACCCCGAGGCCGGCTTCTTCGGCGTCGCCCCGGGCACCAGCCACGAGACGAACCACAACGCAATGGAGACGCTCAACGCGAACTGCATCTACACGAACACCGCTCTCACCGACGACGGCGACATCTGGTGGGAAGGCATGACCGAGACGCCTCCGGCGCACGCCACCGACTGGCTCGGCCAGGAATGGACCCCGGCCAGCGACGGCCCCGCTGCTCACCCCAACGCCCGATTCACCGCTCCGGCATCGCAGTGCCCGTCGATCGCCGACGAGTGGCAGGATCCCAAGGGCGTCCCGATCTCGGCGATCCTGTTCGGTGGCCGACGCGCCGGAACCGTCCCCCTCGTCACCGAAGCGTTCGACTGGGAGCACGGCGTGTTCCTCGGCTCGATCATGGCGTCCGAGAAGACGGCCGCGGCGAGCGACCAGAAGGGCTCGATGCGATTCGACCCCATGGCGATGCTTCCCTTCTGCGGCTACAACTACGCGGACTACTTCGCCCACTGGCTCACGATCGGCAAGGCGACGGACGCGAATCAGCTCCCGTCGATCTTCTTCGTGAACTGGTTCCGCCGGGATGACGAGGGTCGCTTCCTGTGGCCCGGGTTCGGCGAGAACAGTCGGGTGCTGAAGTGGATCTTCGAGCGCGTCGACGGCGGGTCCGAGGCCGTGGACACCCCGATCGGGCGACTCCCCACCCTGTCGGCGATCGACACCGACGGTCTCGACATGGAGCCGGGCGATCTCGAGATGATCCTGTCCGTCGACGAGGAGGGCTGGAAGGCCTCGATCCCCGAGATTCGTGAGCACTTCGCCGAGTTCGGCGACAAACTCCCGGCTCAGCTCCAGATGGCTGTCGACACCCTCGAAGCCAAGCTCGCCTGACCGTTGATCACGCGCCGGTCGTGGCGCTGATCACTGGATTGATCACTGGATTGATCACTGGATTGATTACTGGGCTCATCACTGGGTTCATCACTGGGTCAGGTTGCGCAGACCGAGACCCATGATGAACAACCCACCGAAGCCGTAGAGCAGCAGCTCCTTGCCTTTCAGGAACGGACTGGTGCGGTAGCTGTACATGATCGCCACGGCGATGATCGCCGAGAACCCGTACAGGGCGTGCATGTCACCGAGTTCGACGTCATCACGGTTTGCGAGCACCGCGCCGATCACGGCCTGCGCGAACGTCGTGAGCTGAGCGACGATCACCGTGCCCCACAGCACGCGTCCACGGATTTCGTGGAACCGATAGGCGGCCAGGCACCACACCCCGGCCAGCGCGTTCAGCCCGATCAGGAGCCAGGCGTTGACCTCATGGGCATCGTGGAGCCCGCTCACGACAGCGACTCACGCACCGCAGCCGAACCCACCGAACATCACCGTCACCCGATCCTCGGGATCGACGCCGGTGATGAGACCGTAGAAGTTGTTGCTGACGTAGAAGTTCGGAGGAATGTCGATGCCCTCTTCGCCCTCGTTCACCACCGCGTCGGGAAAATCGGCGAGCAGGTCGACGACCCGGCTGCCGAGTGTCGTGCCTCCGGGGGTGCGCAGGCCAACGGGTTCGTCGCCGATCTCCCCGACCCGCCCGTATTCGTACCCCATGAAGTGCCGCCGACCATTCGCGATGTCGGACAGGTCGCTGAACAGCAGCGAGAGCACACCCCAGTCGACTCGCCGCGCCACCGTGCCCTCGCAAACGGCGAACGTGAACGGATCGACCCAGCCCGTGTCACCGGTGTTCCCGCCGAGGATCGAGGTGACGTAATCGATCACGTCGTCGGGGTTGGCCCCGAACCTGGCCGAGCCGAGGCCATCACCGCGGAGTTCGAGCTCCTGGACGGCGACGGGCACGGTGGACGTGGTGGTCGGCGCAGTCGTGGTCGTGAGCATGGTCGTGGTCGTGGGCATGGTCGTGGTCTCGGGTGGGGATGTCGGCGGGGCGGTCGTCGCCGGCGGTAGCGAACTCGTCGTTGACGCGGCCGCCGTCGTGATCGTTCCCGCAGGAGTCTCGGTCGTCGATGAGGCTGCGACCGGAGACGCGCTCGTCGCCGACGGTTCGTCGTTCGTGCATGCTGAGAGCAACATGGCGACGAGCAGGATCGCAGGCCGCACGGGCATCCGGGGGGGCCAGCGCATCGACACAGTGTGGTGGACGGCGCGCCGGATCGCGCGCATTCAGTCGAACACCCACCCCTCTCGGATACCGACCGGCCGGTCGTGCTCGATGAACCACTCGCGTCCGAACGCCTGGGCGAACATTTCGTCCGGCATCTGCAAGAAGAAGCTCTGGTCGCTGACCTGGCTGGCGTGCGCACGCAGCGCCGCCCGTTTCTGGGCGAGATACCCCGTCACGTCGACCGCCAGGGTCAACTCGGCTTCCGGGGTGCCCATCGGATTGCCGTCGTCCATCGGCCCGTCCGGGTCGAATGGCTCACCGTCGTCGTCGGCTCCGAAGTCGTCCACCCCCATCGACCTGGCGGACTCGACCCCCCGGCGCATCTCGTCACGGTTCATCGTCGACTCCATCACACGCAGGTGCGGCAGGTCACCGGCCACGATCTCGGCGGCGCGCACGCCGACCCGGTGCACCTGGACGTGATCGGGGTGGCCGTACCCGCCGTGCCAGTCGTAGATGGTCAGAACGTCGACCTGTTCGTCGCGTACGAGATCCGCGAGTCGACCGGCGGCCTCGTCGACGTCGGCGCCGCAGAACGCGTCAGCGTCCTGGTTGGCGTCCCACCCGGTCATGCCGGAGTCGCGGTACCCGAGGTACTCGACTCGGTCGATCCCGAGCGCCTCTGCGGATCCCTCCGTCTCTCGCCTGCGCCGGTCAGCGAGCGTCTCATCGTCTGCAAGGTCGCTGGGCACCTCACCGTGGGCGCCATCGGTCGCGACGACGAGCACCACCCGGTGGCCTTCGGCGTGAGCGCGCGCCATGGTGCCGCCGGTTGCGATGGCCTCGTCGTCGGGGTGCGCGTGGAAGCAGAGCAGCGTGCTCATCCGGCTTGCCTCACCGCACCCGATTCGATGAGCGAGTCGATCCGGTCGGGCGCAACGCCCCAGTCGGCCAGCACGTCGCGCGTGTGCTCGCCGTCATGAGCCGGCGGCCGCTCGATCGTCGGCACGGTTCTGCTGAACCGGGGCGCAGGAGCCGGCTGGGTCATGCCATCGATCTCCACGAATGTCCCGCGGGTAACGTTGTGCGGATGCTCGGCCGCCTCCTCCATCCGGAGCACCGGCGCGAAACACACATCGGTGTGCTCCATGATCGTGCACCACTCGTCACGTGACTTCGTGGCGAACACCTCGGTCAGACGACGCTTGAGGTGCGGCCACTGATCGCGGTCCATCTGCTTCGCGAACTCCGCGTCGTCGGTCAGCCCGGTCAGACGGAGCAGCTCTGCGTAGAACTGCGGCTCGATCGATCCGATCGACACGTACTCGCCGTCGGCGCACTCGTACACGTCGTAGAAGTGCGCGCCGGTGTCGAGCATGTTGACGCCGCGCCGCGATGCGTCGTGCACGCCCATCTGGCTCATCGTCCAGAACATCGTCATCAGTGTCGCCGTCCCGTCCACCATGGCCGTGTCGACGACCTGTCCGGAACCGCTGCGCCCGGCCTCCAGCAGCGCGCAGACCACGCCGAAGGCCAGGAACATTCCGCCGCCACCGAAGTCACCCACCATGTTCATCGGTGGCGTCGGTGCATCCCCGGCCCGGCCGAAGTGGGCCAGGGCGCCGGCGAGGGCGATGTAGTTGATGTCATGGCCGGCAGCCTGCGCGTACGGACCGTCCTGACCCCAACCGGTCATTCGGCCGAACACGAGCTTCGGGTTCCGGGCCAGGCACTCGTCGGGGCCGATGCCCAATCGTTCCATCACCCCGGGCCGGAAGCCCTCGATCAGGGCATCGGCAGCGTCGACCAGATCGAGCAGCGTGGCGACGCCGTCCGGATGCTTCAGGTCGATCGCGATGTTGCGTCGACCACGGCGAGAGACGTCGGGGTGCGGGCCGTCCGGCGTCGCGTCACGAACCGCAGCGGCGCGCTCCACCCGGATCACCTCGGCACCCATGTCGGCCAGCAGCATCGCTGCGAACGGGCCGGGCCCGATGCCCGCGATCTCGATGATCCGGTACCCGGCGAGCGGCCCGCTCACCTGGCAGGCCCCTGGGTCGCGGCGGTGTCGGTGTGCCCGACGATCGCTCCGACGAGCACCGGCCACAGTGGTTCGGGGAGGTCATGGCCCATGTCGGCGACTTCGAGGAGGTGTGCACCCGGCACCAGTTCCGCGGTGCGGTGGCCACCCGTCGGTGTGATGAGGGTGTCGTCGCGACCGTGGATCACCAGCATCGGTGTCGTCACGCTGCCCAGCAACTCGGTGCGGTCGCCGCTCGCGTAGATCGCGCTGAGCTGGCGCGTGCTGCCCTCGGGATAGAACGACCGGTCGTACCCCGTCGCTGCGACAGCGGCGACCCGTTCGGCGTCGAAGTAGCGCTTCGACGACCACACGGCGTAATCGGCCGAGCGCGCCACCACCTCGTCTCGCGTCGGCGGGGGAGGCGTGAGCAGGACCGTCAGGGCCTCCGACGACGCCGCCCCGTACTCGGGGTCGCCGACCGTCGACATGATCGAGGTCACGCTGAGCAGGCGGTCAGCATGCTCGATCGCCATCGTCTGCACGATCATCCCACCCATCGAAGCACCGACGACGTGCGCCCGGTCGACGCCGAGGTCATCGAGCAGCCCGATGCCGTCCGCCGCCATGTCGGAGAGGGTGTACGGCACCTCGGGGATGTCCGTGCGGGAGAGGGCCGCCGACATCACCGCCATCGCGTCGACCGCGACCCCGTCGAGCTTCGACGACAGACCACAATCCCGGTTGTCGAAGCGGATCACGAACCGACCGTGATCGGCGATCTGCTGGCAGAACCGTTCGTCCCAGGCGATCATCTGAGCCGTGAACCCCATGACGAGCAGGACGGCGGGGTCGTCCGCCGATCCGAACGTGTCGTATTCGAGCTCGATCCCGGACGGCAACGTGGTGCGTGACATGCCACGAGTGTGACACGCGGGTTCCCGCCACGGGCCTACGCAGCACCGACGAGACACTGGCCGGACACCCGCCGACGCCGGACCTCAAGTGCCCAGCAGACGCCGCTTCTGCGCGTCGAACTCAGCGCGGGTGAGGGTCCCACGCTCGAACAGACCTTCCAGCTTCTCGAGCTGCGTCGCGACGTCGGTGCCGCCGACCCCACCGCCCGTGAACCGTCTCGTCTCGTTGACTTCCATCTGGGAGTGGATCAGGTTCTGAACCCGCTCCGGGCGACGGACGTCGGTGAACCGCTGCTGCCCCGCCTCCCCGCCCGACTCGATCAGGAGGTCCCCTGCTCCGAGCATCCGTTCGAAGATCCCCTGGTTGAACAACACGTTGTTCACGCGCTCCAGCGGGATCTCGATACCGCTCTTGGACAGCACACCGCTACGGAAGATGATCCGGTCGCTCGTGATCACGAAGTTGGTGTTGGCCCACTTGGCGTAGGTGCCGGCGAGCCACACGGCGGAACCGATGATGGCCACGATCGAGAGGTAGGTCAGGAACCGTTCGGCGTCCCCGTCGAGGAACACACGCACGAGGATGCCGACAACCACCGACGCGACGAGCGCCACCACCGGCTCGGCGAAAAACCACCAGTGGGGGTGCAGATCGAGGGCCACCGTCTCATAGTCGTTCAACAGCTTCTTCGGGTACGGCATGACGGGAACAGTACCGTTGCGGCGTGGACGCCCGCGCCGTGTTGACGGACCTCGACGCCGATCAGCGGCGCGCTGTGGCCACCGAGTCGCAGTTGGTGGCGGTGATCGCCGGTGCCGGGTCCGGCAAGACCCGCGTGCTCACACGACGCGTCGCCTACCGAGTTGCGGCGGGGACCGCGGAACTCGAACGCACACTCGTCCTCACGTTCACCCGCGAGGCAGCCCGGGAGCTCCGGCGCCGACTGCCCCGCCTCGGACTCACTGGCCCGGTCACCGCCGGCACGTTCCACTCGGTCGCCCAGACCCTGCTCCGACAGCGCTGGGCCGACCGCGATCAGGCGCCCCGATCGATCGTCACCGACCGGCGCCGCATCGTCGGCGAGGTGATGGGGTCGACCGGTCTCGACGACCTCGTCGCGGAGATGAACTGGGCCACCGCGCGCGGGATCAGCGCCGAGCAGTACGCGTCGGCCGTTCGCCGAGGTGACCGACGCTCCCCCGTCGACGGTGACCGGGTCGCCGATGCGATGCGCCGGTACGTGACCGAGAAGCGCTCGCGCGGCATCGTCGATCTCGACGACCTGCTCTCACTCACCATCGACGCACTCTCCGCCGACCCCGAGTTCGCGGCGGTCGTTCGATGGCGGTTCCGCCACCTGCTGGTCGACGAGGCGCAGGACCTCAACCCGCTCCAGCACCGGTTCCTCAACCTCCTTCGCGAGGGCCGTGACGACCTCTTCCTGGTCGGCGATCCGGCCCAGGCGATCTACGGGTTCAACGGTTCCGACCCCGGAATCCTGCTCGACGTGGCCGACCACTTCCCCGGCGTCGAGGTGGTCCGACTACCGGTCAACCATCGGTGTACGCCCCAGATCGTGGCCGCCGGCGCCCACGCGCTCACGGCGGGTGACCAACGCTCCCACATCGAATCGGCGCGCGCCGACGGATCCCGGGTGGCGATCGTCGCTCACGACGACGAACACGCCGAGGCAGCCTGGGTCGGCGGCTCGATCGCCCGTCTCGACCCGACCGTCGTGCGCACCTCGGACGTCGCCGTCCTGGCCCGCACCCACGCAGTGCTCGTGCTCATCCGCCAAGCGCTCGCCGACCGCGGGGTCGCGGTGAGGCGCAACGTCGATGGCATGGGTTCGCCGCTCACCCCCTTCCTCACGGCGGCCTACCGACACGGGGACCACAACCGTCTGCGCCAGTGGGCACACGACGAAGCCGAACTCGCCGAGTCGACCGACACGCCCCGCGGCGAGGTGGCCATCGCGATTCTCGACTTCCTCCGAGACCAACCGACCGGCGACGGCAGCGAGTTCCGAACCTGGGTGCAGACGAACGATCCATTCGGCGGTGGAGCACCCGGCGTCGAGCTCCTGACGTTCCACGGCGCCAAGGGCCGAGAGTGGCGACACGTCCACCTCGTCGGATGCGAGACGAGCCTCGTCCCGCACCGGTCTGCGACCACGAACGCCGGTCGGGCCGAAGAGTCACGACTCCTCTACGTCGCACTCACGCGCGCGACCGATGACCTCACGGTGAACTGGGCACGCCGCCGTCGCGGATACGAGCGCAAGCCGACCCCGCTCCTCGACGGGTTCACGAGCGAGGAACCCACGCTGCTCCCGCCACCGCACGAACTGGTGTCGTTGACCCGATCGGATCGTCAGGTGACGCTGGAACGGTTGCGTGACTGGCGATCGGCCGCGGCCAGAGCCAGCGGAATCCTGCCCGATGCCGTGTGTACCGATCGCGCCCTCGGATTGATCGCCGAGCACCGACCGGCGTCGGCCGAGGAGCTCGACCGGGTCACGGGGCTCGGCGCGATCACCTCCCGTCGGCTGTTCAGCCGGATCCGCTCCGCACTCGACGAGGTCAGCACCGCCTGACGGTGATCGGCGGGCGATCAGACGGTGAGGTCGACCATCACCGGCGCATGATCGCTCGGCGACTTGCCTTTCCGGGCATTCCGGTCGATTGCACTCCACGCACATCGCTCGGCGACGCCGGCCGAACCGAGCACGAGATCGATCCGGAGACCGCGGCCCTGGTGGAAGTCACCGGCCCGGTAGTCCCACCACGAGTACACGCCGTCCGAATCGGGATACTGCCGACGGAAGAGGTCGGTCAGGCCCCAGGCCTCCAGAGCCTGCAGTCGCTCGCGTTCGGGTGCACTGACGTGGGTCGCGCCCTGCATCTTCGAGATGTCGTGCACGTCTCGGTCATCGGGCGCGATGTTGAAGTCACCGGCCACGATCACGTCCCCGGTCGGTGCGGTGTCGAGTCGGAGGTGATCGAGCAGTCGATCGAGCCAGCTCAGCTTGTAGGTGTAGTGGTCGTCGGTGAGCGCCCGGCCGTTGGGCACGTAGCAGCAGGTCGTACGGATACCCCCGCACGTGGCGGTGATGATGCGAGCGTCGGGATCTGGCTCGATCCCGTCGGCGAAGTTGGTCACGACGTCGTCGAGGCCGACCTTCGACAGGATCGCGACCCCGTTCCACTGGCCCTGTCCGTAGTGGGTGGACTCGTAGCCGAGCGCCGCGAATGCGAGCCCTGGAAAGGCGTCGTCTGCCAGCTTGGTCTCCTGCATGCACACGACGTCGGGTTGCACCTCACCGAGCCAGTCTTCGACACGTTCGAGTCGCGCCCGGAGGGAATTGACGTTCCACGTGACGACGCGCATCAGTTGTCCGCTGACGGAACGCGACGTCCGGCTCCGCGCTTCCTGGCCGGCGGCTGCTTCGCGGCCGCATTCTTCGCCGTCGACTTCCTGGCGGCGGTCTGCTTCGCGACGGTCCGTCTGGCCGGAGCAGGCTCGCCCGCCCCCTGCTTGACCGCAGTCTTTCTCGCGACCGTCTTCTTCGCGGCCGTCTTTTTCGCGGCCGTCTTCTTCGCAACGGTCTTCTTCACTGCGGTCTTCACCGCCGTCTTCTTGGCAGCGGTCTGCTCGGCTCCCGCCTTGTTCGCAGCCGGCTTCCGTCCTGCGGGCTGTTCCGTCGCTGCCTCCTCCACCGCACGTGTCGTGCGTGCAGACGTTGTCGCGGATTTCTTCGCAGCGGATTTCTTCGCAGTGGATTTCTTCATGGTCTCGCTCTTCGCGCCGGCCTTCGCCGCAGATTTCTTGGTTGCGGTCTTCTTGGCCGCAGTCTTCTTGGTTGCGGTCTTCTTGGTTGCGGTCTTCTTGGCCGCGGTCTTCTTGGCCGCAGTCTTCTCGGTCGATGTCGCCGGCGCCTGGTCGGTCGCTTGCTGCGCAGAGTGCTTGGCAGCGGCCTTTCGCGCCCGGCCGCGACCTATCGAGGCCACCTCGGTGTCACTCGCTGCGAACTCGTCGTCCGACGACGCGATCAGCGACTGCGCGTCGATCGGCGCCGCCGATTCGT
>JBDSBE010000065.1:0-56863 GCA_039921745.1 Ilumatobacteraceae bacterium
CATCGACAGCTTGACCGTGGCCTCCAACATTTTCGCCTCGGCCACGGTCGAAACAGCCTCGCTGGCACGCTTCGCGCCACCGTGTCGCACCACCGCCCGGTACTTGCCGGAGGGCAATTTCTCGATCGACACCAGAGAAAACGTCCCATACGTCCCACGAGAAATGAAGAGCCGATTCAGAAAATAGCCTCTGAGCTGGTGGGGCGGGTGGGGATCGAACCCACGACCCGGGGATTATGAGTCCCTTGCTCTAACCACTGAGCTACCGCCCCGAAAACGAACATCAGGGTCCCACATCGGGGACCCTGATGTCATGGCTCCGGGAGCAGGGCTCGAACCTGCGACCATTGGCTGAACAGGCCACCGCTCTGCCAACTGAGCTATCCCGGAATGTCGAACTGCGAGGTTATCGCGGCGATCCTGGCCATCACACGCCGATGGAGAAACGCATCGGAGTAAATGGCTGTGGCACAACCTCGAACGTGCTTGCGAGAGCGGATGGACGCATCAACCACCGCTCGGTACGGCTTTTGGAACTGGCTGAGCTGGATGCCCAACGCGTCGCTCCAGAACGCTGTCGCCTCGTCGATGTCCAACCCGTCGTGGAGATAGACGCGTGCCCGCAGTCGCTGCTCATCGACGTCGAACTCGTACCGCAGCCAGGACAGAAGAATGCGCAACAGCCCCGGGTTGGTGTTTGCCATGCTGACTGTTCCGGGTGTCTTCGCTCCCTCTCCGGCGTAGAGGCCGAGGCTGATCATCGCCAGATCCCGTGGCGAAACCTCGTCGACCCACTCCTCGGCTTCGGCGCGGCACGCTTCGATCTCGGCTTCCTTCCTGAGCCGCATCGGGTGCTTCGGACCGGCAGGATGACCGCGATTCCTCGGCCTCGCCACGAAGTCGACGCCCTGCACCCACGTCGAGACCGAACTCTTCGAGACGTTCAGTTCGGCGGCGATCGCCTGGAGTGTCCACGACTGCGATCGGAGAGCACGTGCGCGTTCACGCTCTTCGAGCTTGCCCCGATACCCCATGCCGTCATCGTGGCAGCGGGGTGTGACTACTCGGTCTCGAGGAACTCCCGGAGCCGTTGCGAGCGTTGAGGATGGCGGAGTTTGGCGAGCGTCTTCGCCTCGATCTGGCGGATCCGTTCGCGGGTCACCCCGAACTCCTTGCCGACCTCTTCGAGCGTCTTCGCCTGCGCGCCATCGAGCCCGAACCGCATCCGCACGATCTCCTGCTCACGCTCGCTCAGTTCACCGAGCACGAGCTCGACTGCGTCGTGAAGCATCACCCTGGTCGCCGCATCGGCGGGCCCGTCGACGTTGACGTCGGCGATGAACTCACCGAGGTTCGACTCGTCCTCCTCACCAACGGGCGAGTCGAGGGAGAGCGGGTCGAGTGCGTAGCGCAGCAGATCGCGGACCTTTTCCGGCTCCATCTGCAGCTTCTGGGCCAACTCGTCGACCGTCGGCTCACGTTCGAGTTCCTGATGCATCTGCCGACGCATCCGGGTGAGACGGTTCATGTGCTCGACCATGTGGACGGGGATCCGGATCGTCCGTGCCTGATCCGCGATCGACCGGGTGATCGCCTGGCGGATCCACCACGTCGCATACGTGGAGAACTTGAACCCCTTGGTGTGGTCGAACTTGTCGACGGCCCGCATCAGCCCGAGATTGCCCTCCTGGATCAGGTCCAGCAGCTGCATTCCTCGACCCGAATAGCGCTTGGCGATGCTCACCACGAGGCGGAGGTTCGCCTGGGTCAGCTCACTCTTCGCACGTTCACCGCGCTGCACGGCACGCAGCAGCATGCGCTCGTTCGTCCCGCTGCGGACTCCGGCGTCGATCTGGCGGGCGGCGAGTTGGCCCTCCTCGATCAGCTGGGCCAACCTGCGCTCGTCCTCGGTCGACAGCAGGTCGACCTGACCGATCTCACGAAGGTACAACCGGACGGTGTCCGATGTGCCGCCGTCCCCTTTGGCGGTGCGCTTCTGCCCTCGCCGGCGGCGCCGGCGGGTGAGGAGTCGTTCGATGTCCTCGTCCTCGACCAGAACTTCTCGCGTCGCGCCCAGGGGCGGTGTCGGATCGTCGTGATCGTCGTCCACGCTCTCGTCGACCGTGATGCCCTCGGCGGCGAGTGTCAAGTTCACCGCGAGCAGAGCATCCCCGGTGAGTTCGACGTCGCGCAGGACATGTGCGATCTGCTCGGCGTGCAACTGACCGGCTGCGTGCCCGCGACGCAGTAGACCGTCCCATTCCGATCGATCCACCCCTTCCAACGGAGGTGGAGTCGTCGACAGCGTCACCGGATCATCCCCCACCAGCGCGAGCCTCCATACGTCCTTCGAGCCAACCTAGCAACCAGCCCGCCGCTTCGACGCCAAGCCCCCGCTCGGTCAACTCTTCCGTGCGACGCCGCGCCTCGGCGTCCTCCCTGATCCGCTCGGCATCACTGCTCGCAGAACGTTCCGCGAGTTCGCGACGCACGGCGGCGCCGATCAGGTTGCGAGCTTCGGCTTCGGGCTCCGCATCGATGTCGATCACTGCCGCTCGTTCGAGCACATCACGCGCCTCGGGGTCCGCGGCGTCGATCGCCGCCCCGACGTCGCCGGCCGACTCGGCCACCGCGAGGAATGCCCGCCGGTACACGTCGTCGGCGAACAGCGCCTCGACCAGCCAGGTGGCGATCGAGTCCCACTGCTGGACGAGCAGGGCGATCGCGACGAACTCGGCATTCTCGCGGCGAGCACCAGCCGGCTTCGGCCGGGCCACCGTGATGTGGGGCCGCCTGACGCCGCGCTCGGCGAGTTGGACCAGGTCGCTGACCGGCATCCCGACCTGCGCCGCGACCTGCCCGGCATACAGCTTGCGAATGTTGACGTTCGGGTGCTCGTTGATCACCGTCATCGCCGCCTCGGCCAGTCTCGTGATCGCCTCCGGCGACTGGGGAGCCTGGCCGTCGACGACGCGACCGAGACGGAACCCGAGAAACGGCTTCGCACCGTCGACGGCTGCGGCGAGGCCGGCCGGGTCGTGCTGCGCCATCTCGCCGGGGTCCTTCCCGCCGGGAAACGTCGCGACGCTCACCTCGACCTGGTATTTCTCCTCCCACTCGTAAAAGCGTTCGGCGGCGCCCTGGCCGGCTGCGTCGGCATCGAACGCCAGGACGACCCGGCTGGCGTAGCGCTTCAGCAGCCGGACGTGCTCCTCGGTGAACGCAGTGCCACACGTCGCGACCGCTCGCCCCAACCCGGCCTGGTGGAACCCGATCACATCGGTGTAGCCCTCGCACACGATCACCTGGTTGGCGTTGACGATGTCCCCCTTCGCCCAGTTCAGGCCGTAGAGCGTCTTCGACTTGGTGTAGATCGGGGTCTCCGACGAGTTCTTGTACTTCGCCGGGTCGGGCGAGCCGGGCAGGATCCGCCCGCCGAGCGCAACGGCCTCGCCGTTCTCGGTGAAGATCGGGAACATCACCCTGCCCCGGAACGCATCCTGCAGTTTGTTGCGCCGGTTCCGGAACGCCAGCCCGTTGTCGTGGAGGAGTTGGGCGTCGATGCCAGACTCGCGTGCCAGCACGTCCCAGTCGTCGGGCGCCCACCCGAGTTTGAACTGCCGGGCGATGTCGCCCGCCAGACCGCGACTGCGCAGGTAGTCACGGGCGACCCGGGCGTCGGAGGACGTGAGCAGCCGATCGTGATACCACTCGACGGCGTCGTGCATGGCGCCGACGAGCCGCTTGCGGCGTGCCCGCTGTTGACTCTGGCCCGGCGAGGTCTCGGTGAGCTGGATCCCGGCCCGGTTGGCGAGATACTCGACCGACCCGACGAAGTCGGTGTGCTGGGTCTCCTGGACGAACGTGAACACGTCGCCGGATTTGTCGCACCCGAAGCAGCGATACCGGCCGATCTCCTCGCGTACGTTGAACGACGGCGTGCGTTCCGCGTGGAACGGGCACAGCCCGACCCAGTTCCGACCGACCCGCTTCAGCTGGACGAGCTGCCCGACCAGATCGACGATCGACACCGTGGAGCGGATCCGCTCGATGTCGTCGTCCGCGATCGCCATGCCGCCGAATCTAACCATCGCGCCGCCGGAGCGGCCCGCCGTTCGGGGTCGAGCCTGGTCAGCGCTCCGACGGTGGCGGCATGACCTCGTCGACCTCGTGATCGTCGTGGCCCTCGAACGCTTCGCCGGCCATTCGCGCGTCGGCGGTCGTGCGTTCCACCTTCAGCGAAAATCCGATCGACGCCGTCAGCACCAGCGCGATGACGACCAGCGAGAGCCAGGTGGGGATGTAGTACCAGTTGTGGATCAGCATCTTCACCCCGACGAACGCGAGAATCGTGGCCAATCCCTGCTGGAGGTACGTGAACCGGTCGTGCATGTTGGCGAGCAAGAAGTACAGCGCTCGGAGACCGAGAATTGCGAACGCGTTCGACGAGAAGACGATGAACTGCTCCCGGCTCACCGCGAGGACGGCAGGAACACTGTCGACTGCGAACACCACATCGGTCGCCTCGACGAGCAGCAGGACGGAGAACAGCGGTGTCGCAAGCCGCTGGCCATTCCGACTCGTGAACAGCTTCTGTCCGTCGAGATCGTCGGTCGACGGCACGACGCGGTTCACGATTTTGAGGAACTTGCTTTCCCCCGGATCGACGTGGTCGTTGTCGGAGAAGATGAGCTTCGCCGCGGTGTACAGCAAGAATGCACCGAAGATGTAGAGCACCCAGTCGAACCGTTCGATGACGGCGACCCCTGCGAAGATGAACGTCGCCCGGAGGAGCAGCGCTCCGAAGATGCCCCAGAACAGCACCCGGTGTTGGTACATCGACGGGATCCGGAAGTAGCCGAGGATCAACGCCCATACGAAGACGTTGTCGATGCTGAGGCTCTCCTCGATCAGGTACCCCGACACATACTCGCCCGCCGCTGCGCCACCGAACCACAGCAGGATCACGAGTGAGAATCCGAGCCCGCAGGCGACCCAGGCGGCTGATTCGACGGCCGCTCGCTTCGGGCTCAGCACCTTGGCCTCCCGATGGAGTACCAGGAGGTCGAACAGCAGCATCGAGACAATGACACCGAGCAGCACCGCCCAGTGCCACAGCTGCACGTCGACACTGACGAAGTTGTCCCGAGTGCTTTCCGCAGCAGGCAGGGCCAACGTCATCGTGAGCGAACCGGGCACGTCGACATGACCATGACGCTACCCAGGAAATCAGCGGTCAACCGCAGGCGCGATGTGGCCGCCACGGTCCGTCGCCGCTGTGACCGTAGGATCGAGCCATGTTCCGCCTGCTCGGTTTCGACGTCCACGTCCGAACCGGTTTCATCATGTTCACCGGGCTCATCATCGTGCTGTATCGAGATGCGTTCGGAGTGTGGCTCGCCGCCTCGATCGCCGTGCTCACGCTGCTCCACGAGTTGGGACACGCCGTGGCGGCCCGGCGCGCCGGATGCCAGGCATCGATCTCACTCGACTTCCTCGCCGGCTACACGTCGTTCCGCTCCGAACGTACCCTCGGCCGGGCCCAGAGGGCGATGATCTCGCTGGCCGGGCCCCTCACGCAGATCACGATCAGCATTGCCGTGCTCGTCGCACTCGGCGTCAACCCACTCTCGCTCGACAGCGTCGGGCGATCAGACGCAACGGCTGCGATCTGGTGGGCGGGCCCGGCGATCGGCGTCCTGAACCTGATCCCCGTCCTGCCGCTCGACGGCGGGCATCTCGCCCAGACCGGCCTCGAATCGTTGGTCGGGCCACGCGCGCACCGCATCATGGCGATCACGAGCGTCACGGTCACCGTCGCCGGCGCTGCGTTCCTCTACCTGACGGGACGAACCGGGTTCGTGATCTTCATCGCGTTCCTCCTCATCAATCAGCTCCAGATCCTCCAGGCGACCTCCAAGTCCGGTCATCCCGGCGTGCAGCGTTCACTCGACGTCGAGACGACGGCCTGGCAGACCGGCCGACCCGGCGTGCTCGAACCCGGTCAGCGGCTCTCGCCGTGGTTCGACGCCCATCGCGCCGTCCTGAAGGGCGACGCGGGCGGAGCGATGGGTGTCATCCTGGCCGATCTGCGTTCGACCAAGACCCCCCGATGGATTCCGCCGACTGCCGCGACACGCGAGCAGTTGCGATCCATCGTCGAGACCCTGCCGACCGACCTTCCCGGGGCGGGCAACGAGTACAGCGCCCGCGTGCTCGCCGATGTGCTGCTTGCAGTCGGATCACCACAGCGAGCGGGCGAGTTCGCCGCACGTGCGTTCGGTGAGCATCGCTCGTCAACGCTCGCGACGAGCGTCGCCCGTGCCGCAGCCTTGATGGGCGACCAGGCGAATGCGCTGCGGTGGCTCGGCGCCGCCTCGGAGACCGCGATGTCGGAGACTCCCGGCCATCGCCAACTGCTGGCCCGCACGATGGACGCAATGCCCGAGTTCCGAGCGCTCGCCGGCGACCCGACGTTCGTCGCGGTGCGGGGCCAACTCGTCTGAACCGTCAGAACTGGATGACGGTTCCGACCTCGCTGTTGCGTTTGACCCACCCGAGTGCCCGGTCGCCGGCGACGCTCGTGATGACCCCGACCTCTTCCTCGCCGTCCAGGACCGGGGCGCCGACCTCTGTGCCCGGCTCCACCGACAGGCGACGCAGCGAACGCGGTGCGTCGGCGCCGCGGCTGTCCATCCGTTCGACCAACTCCTGGCCGGGATAGCAACCCTTCGTGTAACTGACCGCCACCGCCGTCAACCCTGTCCCCGCCGGAATCGTCTCGCCGGACCGAATCTCAGCGCCGAGCCGCGGCCAGCCGAGTGCGATCCGATCGGCTTCGTCGGCGGGCGATCCGATCGGTTCGCCCGCGGAGGTCTCGGCCTTGACACGGATCTTGAACCGGTCGAGGCGCGAGAGCAGCGCCGCACCGAACCCCTCGTCGGTATCGAGTTCGAAGCGATCGTCTCCGGCCCTTGTCACCCGCGCCAACGACTCGACCTTGCCGGTCGGCTCGAGGACGAACGTCCACCGCTGCTCCCCGACCGTCATCCCGTTCAGGTCCTGCGAGACCTGCGAGTGCAGATAGCTCTGGGCGTCCGGGCCGTCGATCACGACGACATCACGGACACCGAGGACACGATCGAGATCGGCGGGCAGCAGTTCCATCGGCCCAGTGTGGCGTGGCACACTCACGATGCCATGTCCGAACTCGAACAGCTCGCCCAACGGGTCACCGCCACCGTGTCCATGATCGCGTCCAAGGCCACTCGCTTCGCACGGCGATTGCTGGGCGCTGTCGCCGTGGTGTGCATCGGCAGCTTCCTGCTCGGGATCGCTGCGTTCGACGGCGGTGCACGGTCGGTGTGGATCGTGCTCGGCGGTGTGTTCGCCGCGATCGCGATCGGCGGCCCGCTGTTGGCGATGTGGCGGATCGGGATGGTCACACGCCACGCTCCCGAACTCGTCGCCGAGGTCAGGACCCTGATCGAGCGGGGCCAGGGAACGAGCCGGACCGTCATCGACACCTTCGACGCCGACGACCCCGATCGCCCCGCCGATGGGCGTTCGGCGATCACCCTGACGCGTGAGATGGCCGGGTTGCGCGGGCTGGCGGGCGCGGGTCTGGAGGGTTCGGCGCGCCTCACCGCTGCGATCACCGCACTCACCGGGTTCCCGATCACCGTCTTGACGGCGATTGCAATCAGTCTGGTGTTCGCCTTCCTCGGCGTGATCTTCCTCGTCGCACTCGCCTTCTGACGGTACGACACGCCGTCGGGGTCAGGCGATCGTGCCAGCCGCTCGCCGGGCTGCGGTCATGCGCCGGGCTGCGGGGATCGCCGCCAGCAACCCTGCGGCCTTGTTCCGACACTCGGTGTCCTCGTCGTCGGGGTCGCTGTCGGCGACGATGCCCGCGCCGGCCTGAAGGCTGGCCGTCACGCCGTCGGGCCGGATGAACATCGTGCGGATCGCGATCGCGGTGTCGAGATTGCCGGACCAGTCGACGTACCCGACCACCCCCGCATACGGCCCCCGCTTCACGGGCTCCAGCTCGTCGATGATCTCCATCGCGCGGACCTTCGGCGCACCGCTCACCGTGCCGGCCGGCAGGGTCGCCCTGAGCACGTCGATCGGGCCGAGCCCGTCACGGAGGTCGCCCGACACCTGCGACGTCATGTGCATCACGTGGCTGTATTTCTCCAGCGTCATGAGTTCGTCGGGATGCACGGTGCCGAACTTCGCGACCCGTCCGACGTCGTTGCGCGCCAGGTCGACGAGCATCACGTGCTCGGCGCGCTCCTTGGGGTGCTCGATCAGTTCGGCTGCGAGCAGCCGGTCCTGTTCGTCGGTCGCGCCCCGCCGACGCGTGCCCGCGATCGGACGGGAGATCACCTTGCGGTCGAGGAGCTGCACCATCGGCTCCGGTGACGAGCCGACGATCGTGATCTCCGGATGGCGCAGGAAGTACATGTACGGGCTGGGATTCACCTGACGCAGCACCCGATACACGTCGAACGGGTCAGCACCGAGTTCGATGTCGTACCGCTGCGCGAGCACCACTTGGAAGATGTCGCCGTCCAGGATGTACTCCTTGGCCACCTCCACCGCCCGCTGGTACATGCCGCCGGGCATCGACGATCGCAGCTCGGGCAGGTCGTCACTCCTCGACGGCGGCTCGACCGGCATGTACGGCAGCGGCTGGGCGAGCCGATCGATCGCGGCGTGCACGCGCACCGACGCCCCGTCGTAGGCATCGTCGAGATCGTCGCCGGACAGACCGTGCGTCGGCACGCTCTCGATCATGTAGATCCGCTGCTTCCAGTGGTCGAACGCGGCCAGCGATCCGATCACACTCATGATCGCATCCGGGAGCCCGTGGTCGTCGGTGGGAACGTCGGGCAGATCCTCGATCTCGCGGATCACGTCGTACCCGAGGTACCCCATGATGCCGCCGTGCATCGGTGGGAGTTCGTCGAACGCCGGGCTGGTGTAGGTCTCCAGCAGCGCCTCGATGGCGGCCAGCATCCCCTGATCGGCCGGGATCGACGCCGGCAGATCGCCGGTGATCTCGAGCCTGCCGTCGCGCAGCACCATCGTCGCCGACGGACTGCGACCGACGAAGGAGAACCGACTCCAACGCTCCCCGTGTTCCACCGACTCGAGCAGGAATCCGGGTTCATCGCCGACCAACTTGGCGAACGCGGCGACGGGCGTCTCGAGGTCGCCGAGCACCTCGGCCCACACGGGCACGATGCTGTGGTCCGCGGCGAACGCGTGGAAGTCCTCGCGCGTCGGCTGGATCCTCACGATGCCACGACCGGATCAGGCGTCGGCGGCATCATCGCCGAATGAGCGGAAGAAGCAGGTGCGTGCCCCGGTGTGGCACGCCCCGGCACCTTCCTGTTCGACGACGAACAGCAGGGTGTCGCTGTCGCAGTCGATGTACGCCTCGCGTACGAATTGGCGATCCCCGCTCGTGTCGCCCTTGCGCCACAGCTCCTGCCGGCTGCGTGACCAGTAGACCATTCGGCCCTGATCGAACGTCATCCGCAACGATTCGGCGTTCATCCACGCCATCATCAGGATCTCGCGGGTTTCGTGATCCTGGGCGATCGCGGGGATCAACCCGTCGAGGTTGTAGGTGAGCGATGTGATCTGCTCCGAGGTGACATCGATCCGAACGCCGGTGGGCATCCGGCCAGCCTACGCACGCATGACGAATTGTGCCTGGCACAATTCGTCGGGCGGGGTCAGAGGTACAGGCCGGTGGAGGCCTCGATGCGCTTCGCCGCCACAGCATGCAGGTCGCGCTCGCGCAGCATGATGTAGTCGTCGCCGCCGACCTCGACCTCGTAGCGGTCGTCCGGGCTGAACAGCACGTTGTCGCTGATCTCGGCGCTGCGGACGTTCGGGCCCAGTGCGACGACCTCGGCCCACACGAGCCGCTTCGACATCTGGGCGGTCGCTGGGATGAGGATCCCGCCGCCCGTCTTGCGTTCACCGTCTTCCTTGCTCAACTTGACCAGCAGGCGGTCGTTGAGCATCTTGATCGGGAGCTTCTGGTCGTCGGCTGCCACGGGCGTGAGGGTACCGTCGCCTTGCCGAACCCATCGATGTGACGCTGATCCCGCTGGCATTCGGCACGATCATGTTCACTAGTGTCCACGCCAACGCGGGCCTACACCGGGCCCTGATCCGAGGGGAATCATGATGGGCACCACACACGCGCAACCCGGACGGTTGGGGAACCCGGACGAAACGCTCGCCTCCGACCCGCGCACCGACCCGCGCCTCGTCGCTGCGCTCGAGCCGTTCGGCCTCGGTGGGCACGGCGAACCGCTGCCGCTCGATGCGTCGGCGCCGACCGATCAACTCGTCGCGTTCTGCAACGCCGCCGAGGCCGGATTCCAGCAGGTCTTCGACGCGATGTGCGCCGAACTCGCCCCGGTCACGGGAGTGGAACGTTCGACCGAGACCATCACCGGCGTCGACGGCAACGAGATCACCCTCTACATCCATCGCCCCAGCGAGCCCGGGGACGACCTGCCCGGCATCCTCCACATCCACGGTGGTGGGATGGTCATTCTCACCGCAGCCGATGTGAACTATGCGCGCTGGCGCGATCACCTCGCAGCCGAGGGTCTGGTCGTCGTCGGCGTCGAGTACCGCAACGGCGCCGGCGTGCTCGGGCCGCATCCGTTCCCCGCCGGGCTCGACGACTGCTCGTCGGCGCTCGACTGGATGGATGCGCACCGCGGCGACCTGGGCATTTCCACGATCGTCGTATCCGGCGAGTCCGGGGGCGGGAATCTCACGATCGCCACCACGCTCAAGGCCAAGCAGGACGGCCGGCTCGCTGCGATCGACGGGGTCTATGCGCAGTGCCCGTACATCTCGGGCATGTGGGCGCAGAAGCCGGCCGAGATCGTCTCGATGACCGAAAACGACGAGTACTTCATCGGCACCCCGATCATGGGGGTGATGGCGGCGGTGTACGACCCGTCCGGCGAGCACGCCCGCAACCCACTCGCCTGGCCGTACCACGCGTCGGTCGACGACCTCAGCGGGCTACCGCCACACGTGATCTCGGTCAATGAACTGGACCCGCTGCGAGACGAGGGTCTTGCGTATGCGCGTCGGTTGCTGCGAGCCGGCGTCTCGGTCGTCAGCCGCACCGTCAACGGCACGTGCCACGCCGGAGATCTCCTGCTCGAAGGCCCCATGAACGATGTCTACCGGGCCTCGCTGCGAGACGTCGTCGGCTTCGCCGAGGCACTCTGATGCTGCTCCACGACCTCACGATCCCGACCGATCAGTTCGAAGCCGGGACCGGCTGGGCGCTCAAGCCCGAAGGTGCGTGCCGTGGCGACGTGTGCATCCCACTGCGCGAACCGACCGGCGACACCGTCGATGTCGGATCGGTCGCGGCGCAGATGGGCATGCCGATCGTCGAGGACGCCGATCGTGGAATCTGGGCGCTCGGCCCGTGGTCGGGCACCGGGCACGCGCTGGTGAGCGCCGAGGCGCCGGAACTCGTGCTCCCCGATCTCGACGGCAACGACTTCCGGCTGTCGTCGCTGCAGGGGCAGAAGGTGCTGATCCTCTCCTGGGCACCCTATTGAGGCTGTTCCCGTGACTTGCCCGTGTGGCAGGAACTCCGCACCGAACTGCATCCGCTCGGGCTCGAGGTCGTCACCGTCGGACTCGACACCGTCGGCGCCGACGCATGTCGTCCGTTCATCGAGCGTGCCGCCCCGGAGCACCCCTCCCTGATCGACCGCCATCACGCGATGGCCGAGTTGTTCGGCGTGGTGAACATCCCCAACAGCGTCTGGATCGACGAGCAGGGCACCATCGTGCGGCCTGCGGAACCGGCCCCCGCACCGCGGCGCGAAGAACGCGTCGGTGCCGGCGGCGAGCTGCCCGGACGCGTCGGCGCGATCATGGCCGAGGCGGGCAAGATCCGCACCGACGCCGTCGCGTACCACGACGCACTTCGCGACTGGGTCGCCCACGGCGCGGCGAGCAGCTTCGCGCTCGCTCCCGACGAGGTCGTGGCACGGTCGCAACCGCGCGACGCCGACGCCGCCCGCGGCACGGCGCATTTCGAACTGGCGACTCACCTGGAGACCGAAGGTCTGCACGACGCTGCGGTCCCGCACTTCCGCGAAGCGCATCGGCTCGTGCCCGACAACTTCTCCTACAAACGCCAGGCCTGGTCGATGGAGCCTGGTGCCGACGGGCCGCTCGCCCGTTTCTGGCAGGGGCCGAGCGACGACGACCCTTCGGCGTGGCCGTACGACGGCGACTGGCTCTCCGACGTGACGGCGTTCGGCGCGGAGAACTATTACCCCCCGTTCCAGCCCTGATGTCGCTCGGTTCGAAGCTCCTGTCGGGCGCAGCGATCGCCCGTTCGACGCTCACGCCGCTCGAACGCCCCGACCGACTCCCCCGTGCGCTGGTGGCGATGGCGCCGTGGGGTTCGTCGATGGCCGGACTCGTCGCGGGTGCCGCCGCCCGATATCCCGAGCGGGTGGCGGTGCTGGACGACGCCGGTTCGACGACGTACGAGGCGCTCTGGCACCGGAGTCAGGCGATTGCGGCCGGGCTCGCAGCTCGTGACGTCGGGCCCGGCGTGCGGGTCGGCCTGCTCGCGCGCAACCGGGTCGGATTCGTCGAGGCGATGACCGCCGTTGCGGCAACGGGCGCCGACCTCGTGTTGCTGAACACCGGGTTCGCCGGGCCGCAGCTCGCAGATGTCGTCGACAGCGAGGCAATCGACGTCGTCGTCCACGACGACGAGTTCACCGCTCTTCTCGCGGGCTCGACGGCGCTCCTGATCGACGAAACGGAACTCGATCAGCTGAGCCGCTCAGGATCGGTCTCTCCCCCCACCAGGGCCGGCAGCGTCGTCATCCTCACATCGGGGACCACGGGTCGCCCGAAGGGTGCCGCTCGCCGGAGCAACCCGAGTGCGATCGACGGCGTCGGCGCCGTCCTCGACCGGATCCCGCTCCGGCTCGGTGACACCCAGGTCGTGGCCGCACCCCTGTTCCACGCCTGGGGGCTCAGTCATCTCCTGCTCGGGCTGTCACGCTGCACCACGAACGTCTTCGCCCGTCGATTCGAGCCGGCGGGGACGCTGGCGGCACTCGACGAGCATCACGCACGGGTGCTCGTGGTGGTTCCCGTCATGCTGGCGCGCATGATGCAGCTCGAACCCGAGGTCCTGGCAGCGCACCCTCTGCCCGAACTCCGCGTGATCGCTTCGAGCGGTTCGGCGATCGGCGGCGAACTCGTCACCCGTGTGCTCGACCGGTTCGGCCCAGTGCTGTACAACCTGTACGGCTCGACGGAGGTCGCCGTCGCCGCGATCGCGACTCCAGACGATCTGCGTGCCGAACCCACCACGGCCGGACGAGTCGCGCTCGGTGTCGACCTCGCCGTGCTGGACCCCGACGGGGCCCCGGTGCCGCCCGGTGCGGTCGGCAGGGTGTTCGCCGGCAGTTCCTCGGCGTTCGAGGGGTACACCAACGGTGACGACAAGGAGCGGATCAGGGGCATGCTGTCGTCGGGCGACATGGGGCGGTTGCACCACGGTCTGCTCTTCATCGAGGGCCGGGACGACGACATGATCGTCTCCGGCGGTGAGAATGTGTTCCCCGAGGAGGTCGAGGAGTTGCTGCGGGCTCACCCCTCGATCGCCGACGCCGCCGTCGTCGGCGTCGACGACGACGACTTCGGTCAGGCGCTCGCAGCGTTCATCGTGAAGGCGCCAGGGGCCACGATCTCCGCCAGTCAGGTCAAGGCGCACGTCGCGGCCGAGCTCGCGCGGCACAAGGTGCCGCGACGGGTCAGTTTCCTCCGCGAACTGCCGCGCAACGCAACGGGGAAACTGCTCCGACGCGAACTCGCCGCCCGGACGTGACGAAACCCGTCAGCTGAGGGCGTGCTCCATCTCTGCTTTGACGTCGTCGGTGAGGGCGTCGATCACGTCGAGCGCCTCCATGTTCTCGACGACCTGACTCGGCTTGCTCGCACCGGTGATCACCGACGACACCATTGGATGCTTCGTGCACCATGCCAGCGCCAGTTGGGCCATCGAGCAGTCGAGCCGCTCGGCGATCGGGCGCAGCTTGTCGATCTTGGCGAGCGCCTCGGCGTCGCTCATCCGGTCGCCGAGCCAGCCGTACCCGTCGAGCGACGCCCGTGAGTCCTCCGGGATGCCGTCGGAGTACTTGCCGGTCAACAGGCCCGACGCGAGTGGGCTCCAGATCGTGTTGCCGTAACCGGTCTCGGCGTGCAGCCTGGCGTACTCGTTCTCGACCTTGTCCCGCTCGAGCAGGTTGTACTGGCTCTGTTCGGTGACCGGCTTGTGGAGGTGATGGCGTTCGGCGATGTCGATCGCGTTGCGGATCTCGTCGGCGTTCCACTCGCTGGTCCCCCAGTAGTTCGCCTTGCGATGGCTGATCATCTCGCTCATCGCAAAGACGGTCTCCTCCATCGGTGTGTCGGGGTCGGCGCGATGGCAATAGACGACATCGACGAAATCGAGGCCGAACCGTTCCAGCGAGGCGTCGATGCCCTGCATGAGGTACTTGCGGTTGAGCGTGTTGTTCATGTTCGGGTCATCGCCGTGGATGCCCCAGAACAGCTTGGTGGTCACCACGTACGACCACCGCGGCCACCCGAGCTCTCGGAGGACCTCGCCCATGATCCGCTCGCTCTTGCCGGCTGCATACGCCTCGGCGTTGTCGAAGAAGTTGCACCCCGCGTCGTGCGCCGCCTGCATGCACTCCAGCGCCAGATCATTGTCGAGCTGATTGTCGAACGTCACCCAGCTCCCGAAGCCGAGCACGCTCACCTTCATGCCGCTGTTGCCGAGCCGTCGGTATTCCATCTTGTCGTTTGGGATCGCCATGGGCCGTAACGTACCCGACCCCCGACCCGTTCAATCGCGAGCAATCGATCGCGACCCGACCGGCGGAGCGCCGTCGAAGGCGGTTCGGTGGAGCAGCCGTCGATGCCCGTCGTAGTCGTTCGTCGCGTAGTGCAGGGTCGTCCGGTTGTTCCAGACCACGACGTCGCCGGCCCGCCAACGGTGCCGACAGCACACATCGGGCCGGGTTGCGTGCCGGTACAGCTCGGCGAGCACCGGAGCACTGTCTTCATGCGACATCGTCGACAACCTCGTCGTGTAGATCGGGTTGAGGAACAGCGCCCGCGCGCCGGTGATCGGCGACGTGATGACCGCCGGATGCCGGACCTCCCGGTCGGCGTCGGGGTCGCCGCGGCGCATCGTGATCGACGCCCCGGATCGATGGTTCTCGGGCGGCGCATGCGTCACCCCGTACGGCGCTCCGGTGTGGATGCCGTCGACCCCGTCGACGATCTCGCGCAAGCGCTCGGGCAGGGTCCGGTACGCCGCCTCCTGGTTCGCCCACACCGTGTCGCCGCCGACCGGCGGCACCTCGACGGCGCTCAGCACCGAGCCGGCGGGCGGGTTCGCCAGGAAACTGAAATCGGAGTGCCAGTCACCGCCGAACACGCCACCGTCGACCTCGTCCGCTTCCTTCAGGACGGCGATGACGTCGGGGTGACCATCCATCGGCGTCACGTACGGGAGCTGTGCGGGCGCGCCGAACACCGTCGTCAGCGCTCGCTGCTGGTCGATCGTGAGGTGCTGATCGCGCACGACGATGACGTGCGAGATCGCGAGGGCATCACGCAGCGCGCCTGCGAGTGCCTGTTCGATCGGCGCAGCGAGGTCGATGCCCGAGAGTTCGGCCCCGACCAGGCCGGTGAGCGGCGCCATGTCCATGGCGCGGTCCTACCACGCCAGCCGGTCGACGCAGGTGCGGGACACGCAATTCGAGCGGCGGTGCGGCAGGATGTCCGCATGATCGACGTGCTCCGACATCGACGCACGGCGCTGCGCCGGCTGATCGTTGTTGCGGTCGCCCTGTCCACGACGGCATGCGGTGGCGGGGACAGCCGTCCAGATGCCTCGACGTGGCGGCCGACATGGGTCGAACGGCAGGCGCTCGTTCCCGACGCCGAAGCGATCATCGACGGCGGGGAGGACCTGTGCGGGGAGCGGCTCGGCACGTTCCGCACGGAGATGCCGGCGCTTCGACCGACCCCGACCAAGTCGATCGACTCCTCGGTCGACGAGTGGATCGCACTGACCGAGACGATCGTGTTCGAGTGCTCCGATGATCCCGCCGTGCTCGGTGAACAGCTCGACCGATTCGACGCGCTCGCAGCGGAGGTCGACGCCGGCCTCTCGGCCGCCGTCAGCTGATTCAGGCGACCGCAGCCCGATCGGAAGCGATCTCCGATGCCATCCGATCCAGGAGCGGCCCCCTGACCTTTGCGACCGTGCCCCGGTAGGCCTGCGGATCGAGCGTCGCCGCGAGGTCGGCGGCGATCGCGACCGCCCGGGCGAGCACGTCGGCAGCAGGCACGACGTCATCCAGAAAGCCCACGTCGACCGCTTCGTGCGAGCCGGTCAGGCGGGCGTTCGCGATCGCGCGCTGGACGTGGCGGCGGCTCAGGCGGTCGGTCGCGATCGTGATCGCCCAGTTGGGCAACACCATCTTGATGGCGACCTCGTTCAGCCCGATCTTGGCCTCGCGATCCGCCCCGACCCGCACATCGCAGCCGAGCAGCGTCAGTGCGCCTGCCGCGACCGCAGAGCCGGTGCACGCCGCCACGACCGGCACGCCGCACCCCCAGAGGGTGCGCACCATGTCGCCGCCGTCGGCAACGAGTGAGACGATGTCACGGATGTTTCCGCCGGTCATCACGCCGAGATCGAATCCGCCGCAGAACCGCCCGTCGCGACCGTGGATCACGACCGCCCCGGTGTCGTCGTCGTGTTCGGCCTCGTCGATTGCGCCGACGATCCCCGCAATCAGTTCGACCGTCAGCGCATTCGCCTTGCCGTCATCCAAGTGGAGCACCATGACCCGGTCGCGGCGTTCGATCGTCAGTGCATCGCTCATGGGTCGAGGGTAGCCATCACGATCGGGTCACCCCGGTGGCCGCACGGTGATGCCGGCCGCAGCCATCACGTGCTTCGCATCGGCGACCGAGTGCTCACGGAAATGGAAAATCGAGGCCGCCAGCACCGCCGACGCCCCGCCCTCGATCACACCGTCCACCAGGTGATCGAGCGTCCCGACACCGCCACTGGCGATCACCGGCACCGACACCGAATCGGCGATCGCTCGGGTGAGCACGTTGTCGAAGCCGATTCGTGTGCCGTCGCGGTCCATCGAGGTGAGCAGGATCTCGCCGGCCCCGAGTTCGACCGCGGTGCGAGCCCAGACCTCAGCGTCGATACCGGTCTGCGTCCGACCACCGTGCAGGTAGACCTCGAACCCGGCGCCGAGGTCGTCGGTGCGGCGTTTCGCATCGATCGCGCACACGACGCACTGTGACCCGAACTCGGCGGCGATCTCCTCGATCAGTTCCGGCCGCTGTACGGCTGCGGTGTTCACGCTCACCTTGTCGGCACCGGCGCGCAGCATGCGCCGCGCGTCCTCGAGCGTCCGGATACCGCCCCCGACGGTGAACGGGATGTAGACCTGCTCGGCCACACGGTGCACCATCTCGACGGTGGTCTGCCGGTCGTCGGATGACGCCGTGATATCGAGGAACACCAGCTCGTCGGCGCCCTCGGCGTCGTACCGGGCTGCGAGTTCGACCGGGTCACCGGCGTCGCGCAGATCGACGAAGTTCGTGCCTTTGACGACCCGACCCTCGGTCACGTCGAGACATGGGATGACGCGGGCGACCAGCATCAGCGGCGTCCGAGCACGTCGAGCGCCGAGGCGACCGTGAATCGACCCTCGTACAGCGCCTTGCCGGTGATCACTCCGGCAAGGCCCGCAATCGCCGCGAGCGCTGCGACATCGTCGAGTGATGCGACTCCGCCGCTCGCGATCACCGGCGTCGGCGTCGTCCGGACTGCTTCGGCGAGACCGGCGATGTCCGGCCCGCTGAGCATGCCGTCGCGGCTGATGTCGGTGACGACGAACGCCGCCGCCGACGGAAACTGCCCGAGCGCGTCCGCGAGCGAGACCCCGCTCGCTTCTGTCCAACCGTGCACCGCCAACTCGCCGGCTCGATGATCGAGACCGACCGCCACCGGGACGACCTCGCTGCAGGCGGCGACGAGCTCGGGGTCGCGCACCGCGGCCGACCCCATCACGACCCGATCGACGCCGGCGTCCGCGAGCTCACGCGCATCGGCGAGCGATCGGACGCCGCCCCCGTTCTGGAGCAGGGCGCGCCCCGTCAGCGCCTCGGCGATCGCGCGCACGACCGACCGGTTGACCGGGTCGCCCGAACGGGCTGCGTCGAGATCGACCACATGGACCCACGGGGCACCCGCCTCGGCGAACGACAGCGCAACCGCGACCGGGTCGTCGCCGTACACGGTCTCGGCGTCATAGTCGCCCTGCGTGAGGCGGACGACCCGACCGCCGCGCAGATCGATCGCCGGGTAGAGCTCCGGCGTCACGGACCGACACCAGCCCGTGGGGCCGCACAGATGCGGACGAAGTTCCCGAGCAGACGCAATCCCGTCGTGCCGGACTTCTCGGGGTGGAACTGCGTTGCGAACACGTTGTCGAGTCGAAAGGCTGCGTTCAGGTCCACGCCGTACTCGCACGTTGCCGCGACCACCGACGGATCGCGGGGTACACCGTGCAGCGAGTGGACGAAGTAGAGCCACGGATCGTCTCCGAGATCAGCCAGCATCGGGTCGACGTCACCGACCACCTGCAGCCGATTCCACTGCATCTGCGGGATCTTGACGCCGGGGGGGATCCAGCGGACTGTGCCGGGGATCACGCCCAGACCCGTGGCGTCGCCGTCCTCCTCGCTGTCGTCGAACAGCATCTGCATACCGACGCAGATTCCGAGGAACGGGCGCCCGGACGCCACGGCGTCGAGCGCCGGCCGCTCGAGGCCGAGCGACCGCAACGAACGCATGCACGCGCCGAACGCCCCGACCCCGGGCAGGACGACGCCGTCCGCGCCGGCCACGACGTCAGGGTCGACCGTGAGCCGTGCATCGGCGCCCATCTTCTCCAGCGCCTTCTGTGCCGAGTGGAGATTGCCGATGCCGTAATCGAGCACGGCGATCACCGGCCGATCAGTCACAGAACGCCCTTCGTGGAGGGCACGCCACCCCCGCCGTCGACGCGGACCGCGTCTCGCAGCGAACGGGCCAGGCCCTTGAACGTGGCTTCGATGATGTGGTGGACGTTGCGACCCCTGACGAGTTCGACGTGCAGCGTGATGGCAGCGGCATCGGCGAACGACGAGACGGCGTGTTCGGTGAGCTGCGGGTCGAACGCCGGCGTGCCGAGCGGGAGTGATTCGAGCGCCGGCACGATCCACTCGACGTGCGAGCGGCCCGACAGGTCGAGCGCGATGTCAACGAGCGCCTCGTCGAGTGGATACCGACCACTCGCGAAGCGACGGATGCCCGCCTTGTCGCCCAGTGCTTCGCGAAACGTCTCACCGACGGCGATCGCGACGTCCTCGATCGTGTGGTGCGTGTCGATGTGGAGATCTCCCTCGGCGTGCACGGTCAGGTCGAACCCGCCGTGCCGACCGAGCTGGTCGAGCATGTGATCGTAGAACGGGATGCCCGTCGAGATGTCGGTGGTCCCCGATCCGTCGAGGTCGATCGCGACCTCGATCGACGTCTCCTTCGTGGATCGACTCCTGGTGGCGGTTCGGCTCATCACACGGCTGCTTTCACGACGGTTTCGTTCAGGGCGGACAGGAATGCGTCGTTCTCAGTGCGGGTGCCGACCGTGACGCGGAGGCAGTCGGTGAGGCGGGGCCAACCCGAACAGTCCCGCACGAGCACACCGAGGTCGAGCAGGCTCTGCCAGACCTGCCGACCACTGCGCTCGATCGGACGGAACAGGATGAAGTTGGCACCGCTCGGCGTGACGTCGATCGGCATCGCACGCATCGCGGTCGACAGCCGCTCACGTTCGGCGACGATCGTCGCGACCCGCTCGTCCATCTCGTCGACGAATCGCAGCGCCAGTCGACCGGCGATCTGCTTGGCCGTGTCGAGGTGGTACGGAAGCGCAACGGTGTTGAGCTGCTCGATGAACCAGACCGGGCCGACCACGTATCCCAGACGGACGCCGGCCATGCTCCACGTCTTCGAGAACGTGCGGGTGACGACGAGCGGACGCTGCTCATCGAGCAGCGACAGCGCCGACCAATCGGCGAACTGGGCGTAGGCCTCGTCCGCGACGACGAGCCCGTTGGAACGTTCGAGCAGTTCCTCGATCCGGCCCGACGGCTCGACGAGCCCGGTCGGGTTGTTCGGCGAGGTCAGGAACGTGACGTGTGGCTCGTGGACGTCGATCACGCGTCGCACCTCGTCCGGATCGAGGGTGTAGTCGGCCTGACGCTCACCGGCCACGACCGTCGATCCGACGACCCGCGCGATCTGAGCGTGCATCTGATAGGTCGGCTCGAACGTTGCGACCGTCCGCCCCGCTCCGGCGTGAGCGAGCAGGATCGTCTGCAGCACCTCGTTGGACCCGTTCGCCGCGAACACCATGTCCGGCGAGACGTCGTGGAATTCGGCGATCGCGGCTCGCAGCTCGGCTGCGGAGCGATCGGGATAGCGGTGCCACTCGACTCGTGACAGCTCTGCCGCGAACGCATCGCGCCACGCCGACGGCGGGGGCATGGGCGATTCGTTCGTGTTGAGCCTGACCTCGACGCCGACCTGCGGCGAGTGGTACCCCTCGAGGGCGCGCAAATCGTCTCGAACCGGGATCACGGTCAGCAGGCTACCGACGGTCGTTCGCTGCAGCGGGCCGAGTTCGCAGCGACCGGGGTTGGCTCTAGATTGGTCGAGTGCCCCGACTCGTCGCCCCCGACCCGTCCTCGGCCAACGCCGAACTCCACGTGATCGCCGACACGATCGACCGCCAACGTGACCGGGTCGCAGCGATCGCGGAACCATTCCTGGGCACCGAGCGCGAAGATGTGGTCGCGATGGTGCACGAGGCCGAGCGGCAACTCAACATCGCCACGCGTGCGCTGCGGCGGGCGATCAAGACGCTGGAGCGCTGACAAACGGGGACAGCCCCTCGGCGAACCGAGGGGCTGTCGAACCCTGAGTGGGCCAAGTGGCGGAACCTGACCGCACTATGACCAGGTGGCGGGAACCTGGTTCGGCGACATTCTCACAGCGAGGTTTGATGCTCGCAAGGACCGCCGGCGCCATTTGCAACTCTTTTGCACAGCCGCGTACGACTTCACGCGCACGACGACCCAACGTGTGGCGGTTCCCGCCGGTCCTGATCACCGCCCGCCGGTACGCTGGGCCGGCATGCGAGTCGTCGAGATCATCCGGCATCCGACCGATGCGCAACGTGGCGCACTCGTCGAGTTCGTCGAATCCGCAGGCCGACGAATCGGCGCACGACCACTCAGTGACCATCTCTGGCTCGACCTCCGGTCGGGCACCGCCGACCGCTTCGTCGCTGTCACCGTCGCCGAGGACGCGGGCCTGATCGGCCTGGCACAGATCTCGGTTGCGAACGACACGTCGTCGCTCGAGACGTTCACCCTGCCCGACGTCGTCGACGGCGAGCGGGTCCGCCACGACATCGTCGAGACCGCACTCGATGCGTTTGCGGCCGCAGGGGGCGGACGGGTGTTCTGGTGGGTCGACGACCCGACGGCATGCGACCGTTCGTTCGCGTCCGAGCGCGGCTTCGAACCCGTTCGCGGACTCCACGAACTTCGCCGCCCGCTCCCCCTCGACCGTCACGCCACCATCGAGACGAGACCGTTCGAGATCGGCCGCGACGAGGCCGACTGGTTACGAGTCAACAACCGGGCGTTCGCCGCGCACGGTGAGCAGGGCGGCTGGACGGCCGAAACGCTCGCACAACGGATCGACGAACCGTGGTTCGACGCGGACGGGTTCCGGATCCACGAGCTCGACGGCCGGATGGCGGCGTTCTGCTGGACCAAGATCGACCGCGACCTCGACCCGCCCGTCGGTGAGATCTACGTGATCGCCGTCGATCCGGATTTCCACGGTCGCGGTCTCGGTCGCGAGTTGACCCTCGCCGGGCTCGACGCGATCACCGAGCGCGACATCCGAACTGCCAACCTCTACGTGGACGCCGACAACGACGCCGCGATCGGTCTGTACGAATCGCTCGGCTTCACCATCCATCGCAGCCGCCAGGCGTACGCCGGCGACTTCTGACCAGTCTGATCCGAGGAGGACGAACCCATGACCGACGTCGACACCGATCGCCGCAACGACGACGCAGCACTCCCCCGCTGGAGCGTGGCCGACGTACACGAGTCGTTGGAGGCGCGCAGCGTCACGGACGCGCAGGAGCGGGTCGGCGCCGGCGCAACCCGACTGGTGTCGCTCTTCGACGAGCACGGGATCCGCGCGATCGAACCGCGACCGGTCACCGCCGCAGATGGCCTGGCGGCCGACGCGGCGATCGTGGCGTACAACACGCTCGCCGACGACTTCCGTGAACTCGGCGCAACCGTGTACGCCACCGTCACCACCGACTCACGGCACGAACTGGCGCACACCCTGTCCAGCCGGATCGACGTGCAAGAGGCTCGGATCGCACCACTACTCGCACGACTCGCCGATTGGGTCCACGCCCTCGGCGTCGACGAGTTGGCTGCGGTGAGCAGCGAGGTCGACGCCCATCGTGGCCCGCTCACGCGGCTCGACGATCGCGCATCGCACCAGATGTCCGAGGCCGAGGAAGGGCTGTACTCCGAGCTCAGCATCAACGGTTCGTCGGCCTGGTACCGGCTCATGCAGGACGTCACGTCGCAGCTGACCGCCGACGTCGAGTTTCCCGACGGCCACACCGAGACGATGCCGATGCCTGCCGTACGTGGCCTCGCGACATCCACGGATGCAGGGGTCCGGCGCGCCGCCTACGACGCCGAGATGCGCACGTGGCCGACCGTCACCACGCCGATCGCCGCTGCGCTCAACGCGGTCAAGGGCGAGGCGGGGATCGTCAACCGTCGCCGTCACTGGGACACTGCGCTCGACGCGTCACTGTTCTCGAACAACGTCGGCCGACCCACGTTCGAGGCAATGCAGTCGGCTGTGACCGCTGCGCTCCCCGACTTCCGGCGGTGGATGCGGATCAAGGCGGGCCTCCACGGGCACGACGGTGGTCTGCCGTGGTGGGATCACGTGGCGCCGCTCCCCCACGTGTCGACGTCGATCTCGTGGAGTGAGGGGGTCGACTGGGTCCGCGCCGCGTTCTCGACGTACAGCAACCAGCTCGCCGGGATCGTCGACCGTGCTCTCGATGAGCAGTGGATCGACGCCGAGCCACGCGACGGCAAGCGTGGCGGCGCCTTCTGCATGTCGTTCACGGGCGACCGCTCGCTGGTGCTGCTCAACTGGGCCGGCTCGGTCGATTCGGCGCAGACCACGGCGCACGAACTCGGGCACGCCTACCACAACATCACGCTGGCCGGCCGCACAGCACTCCAGCGGCGCCTGCCGATGGCGCTCGCCGAGACGGCCAGCATCTTCTGCGAGACGCTGGCGGTCGAGGCCGGCCTGGCACGCCTCGAGGGGCCCGAACGCCTCGCGCTCCTCGACGTCGATCTTGCCGGCTCGAACCAAGTGGTGGTCGACATCCACTCGCGTCTGCTGTTCGAGACGGCGCTGTTCGAGCGCCGGGACCGAGGTGTGCTCGGCGTCAACGAACTCAATCAGCTGATGCTCGAGTGCCAGGCCGAGGCGTTCGGCGACGGCGTCGACCCCGATCACCGCCACCCCTACATGTGGGTGCTCAAGCCGCACTATTACGGGTCGCACTTCTACAACTGGCCCTACACGTACGGGCTGCTGTTCGGCCTCGGTCTGTACGCCGAGTTCCAGGACGACCCCGATCGGTTCCGGGTCGGCTACGACGACCTGCTCTCGCGAGCCGGCATGGACACCGCCGAAGAGTTGGGGGCGGCATTCGGCCTCGACGTGACCGACGAGGCGTTCTGGATCGCGAGTCTCGACGTGTGCCGAGACCGCATTGATCAGTACGAGCGACTCGCGACCGAGGCGTGACCTCGATGGCGCCCACGACTCGATACGACGTCTCACGGGACGAACTCGCAACGATCCTCGACGGTGCGCCGCGTTACCGAGTCGACCAGGTGTGGAGCGGGCTCTACGAGCAGTGCACCGAGCCGGCCGATTGGACGAACGTGCCAAAAGCCCTGCGTGCCGAACTCGACGACCGGCTCCCGAGCGCACTCGACCTGGTGACCGAATCGGTAAGCGCGAACGGCGACACCGTCAAGTTCCTCTGGGAACTCGACGGTGGCAGTCGTGTCGAAACGGTGCTGATGCTCTACCCCGATCGGGCGACAGTGTGCATCTCGAGCCAGGCGGGGTGCGCCATGGGCTGTGGGTTCTGCGCGACGGGCCAGGCAGGCTTCACCCGCCACCTCACCGTCGGCGAGATCGTCGAGCAGGTTGCACAGGCGACCCGCCGAGCCCGAGCTGCCGATCATCGGGTGTCCAACATCGTCTACATGGGGATGGGCGAGCCGCTCGCGAACGAAGCGACCGTCTGGGAATCGGTCGAACGACTGCACGGTGACATCGGGCTGTCCGCACGACACATCACGATCAGCACCGTCGGCATCATCCCCGGAATCCGCAAACTCGCCGAGCGGCCCCTGCCCGTCAACCTGGCCGTCTCGATGCACGCCGCCAACGATGGGCTCCGCGACGAGCTCGTGCCGATCAACAAGCGCTACCCGATTGGCGAGTTGATGCATGCGTGTCGCGACTATCTCGATGCGAAGAACCGGCGGATCAGCTTCGAGTGGGCGATGATCAGCGGCGTCAACGATCGCGACAGCGATGCGCGAGAACTCGCCGACCTGTGTCGCGAGCTACGCCCGAGGGCCCACGTCAACCTGATCCCGCTCAATCCGACCCCGGGATACCCGACCGTCGGCACCTCCCTCAAGCGGGTCCACGAGTTCAGGGATCTGCTGGAGTCACTCGGCGCCAACGCAACCGTCCGCCAGAATCGCGGCACCGAGATCGACGCCGCGTGCGGCCAGTTGGCTGCCGGCCAGCCGGTCACGTTGGGCCGCACTCGCGGCACCTAGCGCACCGACGGGTCCGTCCACTTGCTGACGTTTGCCGGGCCCGGGCCGGTCGCGACGTCGATCGCGTCCGACACGGTGGTCGTGCGGTGCGCCATCGAACGGTGCTCGGGGTTGACGAGCCCGGCGGCGACCGCCTCGTCGAAGAACGTGAACAGCGAGCCGAAGTAGCCGTTCACATCGACGAACGCAACCGGCTTGGAGATCACGCCGATCTGGTTCCAGGTCAGGATCTCGAGCACCTCGTCGAGCGTGCCGAAGCCGCCCGGCAGCGCGATGAACCCGCTGGCTCGATCGGCCATCGCCGCCTTGCGGGCGTGCATCGAATCGGTGACCACGAGTTCGGTCAGACCGAGGTGGGCGATCTCGCGATCGACCAGCGATTGCGGGATGACACCGACGACTTCGCCGCCGGCCCGAAGCACCGCGTCGGCGACGATTCCCATCAGTCCGATTCGGCCGCCGCCGTAGACCACGCCGTGGCCGCGCTGCGCCAACGCCGTTCCCAACTCGTCCGCAGCGGTCGCGAACGCCGGATCGCTGCCCGGGTTGGCTCCACAGAACACGCATACGCGCCGGTTCGACATGCACCCAGCCTGCCAGTCTCTGGGCGGTTCGGTCAGCATGGTTACCGAACGGTAGGTTGAGCGAATGACCGACACGATCGACGCCTCCCCGACCGACGCGCTCGACGCCGCCGCCCGAGTGCTCGACGTGGCCGATGCCGTGATCGGCGCCGCGATCGCCCGACTCACCGAACTCGGCGGACCCGATGCCCAGCAGGTCCTCGCCTACGAACTCGCCCACGGCGGCGCCGGTATCGCGACAGCCCGCGGGATGCTCGACTACGGCGCCCATGGCAGCGTCGAGGCCGATCTGACCTGCGGTTTCGTGGCCGACGCGGTGCACGATCTGGCCACGAAGCTGATCGGCCGAGAGGCGCTTTGGGGCGTCGACCGCGACGCACTGGCGGAAACCGAGGCCTTTCTCGCGACGTACCGCGACCCCGAGTTCCTCGCCTCACTTGCCCGCACGCCCGGGCCACGCCATCTCGGTGACGAGATGGACATGGTGCAGGATGCATTCCGGGCGTTCGCGACGAACGTGGTGGCCCCGCACGCCGAGCACGTCCACCGTACCAACGGCGATGTCCCCGAGGAGATCGTGACCGGGCTCGCCGAGATCGGTGCGTTCGGCCTCAGCGTCCCCGCCGAGTACGGCGGCTTCAGCGAGGGCGGCAACGAGGAGTACGTCGGGATGGTCGTCGCAACCGAAGAGCTGAGCCGGGCCAGCCTCGGGATCGGGGGGTCGCTCATCACCCGGCCCGAGATCCTCACCCGGGCGCTCGTGAAGGGCGGAACCGAGGACCAGAAGGCCGAGTGGCTCCCGAAGCTCGCATCGGCCGAGGTGATGCCCGCCGTGGCGGTCACCGAGCCCGACTTCGGGAGTGACGTCGCCGGCCTCAAGGTCATGGCCTCGCCTGCGATGGGGCCTGACGGTGCCGAGGGATACGTGATCAACGGCGTCAAGACGTGGTGCACGTTCGGAGCGCGTGGCGATGTGCTCGCGCTGCTGGCCCGAACCGATCCCGACCGCAGCCAGGGCCACCGCGGCCTGAGTCTCTTCATCGTGCCCAAGCCACGCGGCGATGCCCACGGGTTCGAGTTCTCGCAGGAGCCCGTCGATGGCGAGGCCGACGGCAAACCACGCGTCGGCAAGATGGAGGGTCGCCCGATCGACACGATCGGGTACCGGGGGATGCACTCCTACGAGATCGCGCTCGAGAACTGGTGGGTCCCGGCGGACAATCTGGTCGGTGGCACCGACGGTTTGGGCAAGGGGTTCTATCTCCAGATGGCCGGGTTCGAGAACGGCCGACTGCAGACGGCCGCGCGTGCGATCGGCGTGATGCAGGCGGCGTACGAGGCCGCGGTCGACTACGCCGAGAACCGCAAGGTCTTCGGCTCGAACATCATCGAGTACCAGCTCACGCAAGCCAAGCTCGGCCGGATGGCGATCATCATCCAGGCCAGCCGGCAGTTCTCGTACCAGGTCGCACGACTGATGGCACAGGGTCAGGGCGCAATGGAGGCAAGCATGGTGAAGGCTTACGTCTGCAAGGCCGCCGAATGGGTCACCCGTGAAGCGATGCAGATCCATGGCGGGTTCGGCTACGCGGAGGAGTATTCCGTGAGCCGTCTGTTCGTCGACGCACGCGTGCTGTCGATCTTCGAGGGCGCCGACGAGACGCTCTGCCTGAAGGTCATCGCCCGCCGGCTCACCGCCGGCTGACGCGCTGCCCGGCGACGGGGAGTTCTCCCCATCGCCGGGTCGGTCGGGCGTACGTACGGTGGCCCCATGTCCGAGCTCGGGATCGTCACCGAGCGCGCAGAGTCCGCCGCCGTGATACTCACCGGGCACGCGACGGCCGCCACTCCCACAGTCGTCCCTCGGCAGTTCGCTGCCGGATCGCCGCTCGACGCAGCCCTCACCACGCTCGAACACCGCCTGGTCGCCGTCGACCGCACACTCGCAAACCACCTCACCGCCGCGGCGATCGAGCTTCGAACAGCTGCGGAGGAGGCGGACCGTGCGGACCGGTGAACCGGGGACGACCCCGAGGGACACCCGTCATGATCACCCCCGAACGGCTCGCCGAAGACGCCGGCGTCCTGCTCGCAACGGAACGGGCCGTCATCGCGACGGCGACACGAATCACCGAGCGCGCCCTGCCACTGGCCGGCGTCGCCGAGGACTCGCGAGGTTGGTGGCGCGGTCCCCGATCAGACCGGTTTCGCGCGACGGCTACCGCAGTGCTCACACCGGTTCCATCGGTCGGTCGAGCCGTGACGGATGCGACCCTCGTGCTCGCCCGCACCCGGCGGCTCGCGACCGATCTCGCGACCCGCCTCGCCGAGATCCGCCGCATGGACGGCGCACAGCGGGCACTGCTCGCCCGGGCGCGGCGGACCACCGCACTCGGGCGGGCTCGTCCCGATGACGAGCACCGGATCGTCGGGAGCATCCGGGCACTCGATCGAGAGTGGGCCGAGATCGAGGCCCGCTGGTCGCAGTGCGCTGCGCAGGCTGCCGACACGATCGCGCGAATCGCGGCCTCGATTCCGGTCGATCCGACGCCCGCACGGTTCACCACGTTTCCCGGCGGGCTGCTCGTGGACCCGGTCGCTGCAGCGATTTGGCGGCCCAACCCGGCGGCGATCGCTCAGTGGTGGGCTCAGCTCACCGGATCATCGCGGGACGCGATGATCCGGACCGTTCCGGCGATCGTCGGGAACCTCGACGGGGTTCCGTTCGCCGACCGGGACGAGGCCAACCGTCGAACGATGCAGCAGGTGCTCGACGGTGCCGAGCCCGGCTCGCCGACGTGGGGGTCGATGCAGCAGTTCACCGATCGCGGCGACGTCCACCTCATCGACCCGCTACGACGCTTCGTGGTCTTCGATCCGGGTGGTGACGGGTTGGTCGCCGAGGTGTTCGGCGACCCTGGCCGTGCCGACCATGTCGCCGTACTCGTGCCGGGCATGGGCAGCACGCTGGCCAACTTCGGCGATCTCAGCCGACGGGCGGCGCGGTTGCACCAAACGAGCGGTTGCCGGGCCGCGGTGATCGCCTGGACCGGCTACGACACCCCCCAACAGTTGGCGTTCACGCCGCACGTGCTGCAGGCGGCCTCCGACCGCCAGGCGGCGACCGGCGGTGCGGCACTGCGGTGGTTCGCCGACGGCATCCGCACCCAGTCGACGGGATCACTCACGCTGATCGGGCACTCGTACGGGAGCCTGACGGTTGCGAAGGCGATGCAGCACGGAGCCGACGCCGATCGCGTCGTGTTCACGGGCAGCCCGGGCGTGGGTACCGACGACGTGACCGACTTCCCGGACGGTCCGACGGAGTACTTCGCAACCGAGATCAAGGGCGACATCGTCGCCGACCTCGAATGGTTCGGCCCCGACCCGACCGACCCCGACTTCGGCGCAACCGTGTTCGACTCGGGCGACGGCGACGGGCACGACCCCTTCGTCCGTCACGGCGAGTACTACGACGACGGAATCGCAATCGAGAATCTGGCTGCGATCGTGACCGGCGCATCCCCGACACCGGGTCGAAACGACCTGATCGAGTACGTCACCGAGCCGATCGAAGACATCCAGGACGCCGCCTCGCGGGTTGCCGATCAGGTTCGAGCGTCCGACATCCCGGTCGTCGACGACACGTTGATCGACGGCGCCATCCTGGTCACGCAGCGCTCGGTCGAAACGGCCGGTCAGGTCGGCGAGATCATCATCGAACAGGTCGGCCACTTCGCGCAGGACGTCGTCGAGTGGCGCTTCGGTTGGTGACCGGGTGCACGATCGCCGGGCCAGGCGATGGTCAGCACCAGTTGAGCAGGTCGGCGACCGAGGTGATCCGTTCGAAGGCGGCCTCGGCGTGGTCATCGTATGGGTCGAGGAGGAGCGGATGCAGCCCGGCCGCCCGCGATGACCCGACGTCCATCGTCACCGAGTCTCCCACGTAGGCGATCCGTGCTCGCTCGAACTCCGCGAAGTACGGCAGGGCGAAGTCGAAGATGCGCGGGTCGGGTTTGGCGACGCCCACGACGTGGCTGTCGACGACGACGCGCATCTCGACGCCGGCATCGCGTCCCGTCTGGCAGATCGATGCTCGTCGGAGTTCCGCTTCGACCTGCCCGGTGGCGTTGGAGACGACGCCCATCGGCACGTTGTGCTCGGCGAGCGCTCGCAACGCACGACCGGTCTCGGGAATCGGCCAGCGCCACAGGTGATGTGACCGGGTGTGTCCGAGCACGTCGGCGGCGTGCTCCACGAGTTCGGCGTCGACGCCGACTGCGGAGACGTACGCGATGTCGTACTCCGACCAGTCGCCCTCCGAGCTCACGGCGTGGGACTTCGCGGCCATCCCGGCGTAGTGCGCCCGCCGATGGGACTCGATCGTGGTCGACCCACCGAACGTCGCCAGCAGCGGGATCAACACGGTCGGGTCGGGCAGCACCAGCACGCCGCCGGCGTCGAAGAGGATCGCATCGAACCTGGACATCCCGGCGACGCTACCGGCCGTCGTTGCGGCGGACCCGGGCGCAATAGATTCCCCCCGTGGGCATCATGCATTGGATCTTCGGCAAGCATCCTCCTCGCACACCCGACCCCGAACGCACAGTCGAGGCGGCGTGGTTGCCGATGTGGCAGGCGCACCTGGTGCTGCACGAGTTGTGGGAGCGTGACATCCCGGCCGTGCTCAGTGAGGACCACTCGTCGCACCTGATCATGATCGCCCGCGAACCAATGGCCCGGATCTTCGTGATGGAGCCCCTGCTCGACGAGGCGGAGGCGGCGATCGAGGAGATCACCGGCGTGCCCCCGGCCCATCAGGGCATGTAATCGTCGTCGATTGGGACGAGGTGAGTCAGAAGGGGCTGAAGCGGAGCAGTTCGGGGGCGAACGGGCATGTGGGCGCCAGGGCCCCCGCCACGTCGTCGGTGACACCGTCCTGGGTCGCGACGTGGGTGACCAGGCCGATCGGTAGATCGTCGTAGTCGCCGTTCCACGAGGTCGAGTCGATGACCTGCTCGCCGATGGAGTCGAGGTATCCGATCGGGAGACGGGTCCCGATCGGTGTCGCCAACCACACCGGCGTATCGACCGTTGCCGCGACCGCAGCCACGACGTGCGATCCGACCCGGGCGATGACCCGCTGGTCGCTTGCTGCGGCGGCCTCGACGATCACCAGGTCGGCGCGGTGGGCGGCACGAGCGAGCGATTCACTCGGGACCGGCTCGCACTCGACGTCGAAGCGCTCGAGCCGCTGCAGGAACCCCGATGCCTCGTGGCGACTGTCGCAGCAGAGCACCGACACATCGCCCCGGCGCATGAGCGCCTGGCCGACGACTTCGGGCCACCCGACGGTGAGCACCGTCGCCCCGTCGTCGAGCGCGGCAGCGATCCGGCTGGCCGTCGGGTCCACGTCGATCTCGTCCGCGATCTCCCACGCCAGGGAGGTGGGGTCGTCCGACGTCAGCAGGCGGGCCGACATCCACCAGAGGGGCCCGATCTCGGGGTGCCGCTCGATGATCCGGCGACAGGCGATCAGCAGGTTGGCGTGGTCGGCGCGGAGTGACCCGAGCGCAGTCGCTGCCTCCCGGACCAGCGACGCGGCATCGACACCGCTGGCACGCGCAACGTACCGGAGATGCTCGATCGGATGCACCATCTCAATGTACGACACCCGATGGCCACATCGCCGGTCGCCGCCCGATCGACCGGCGGGCCGCACGGTGTTGGGGGAGGTGGGCTCCGGGTCGCTACGATCGCACGCCGTGGCGACGAAACTGGCCGAAGACCTCTCGTTCTCCCCGCTCGACGGGGAAGCACGCGGCCTCGCCGAGTGGTTGACGACGTTTCATCTGGCCAGCGTCGTCCTCGACCCGTACACCAACGAGAGTTCATGGGTGCTCAAAACGGCCGTCCGGATCCTGGAGGACCTGCGCGACTCCGATGTGCGGGTCAACTTCATCTTGACAGCAGGCGTCGATGACACGCGCCGATTCCTGGGCCCGCTGACCGACCGGTTTCTCGTGTTCTGCGATGCCGACCGGTCGATCGTCACGGCGATGGGCCTGACGGAACTCCCGGCGTTCGTGTTCACGCGGGTCGATCGAGCGGTCGTCGCGGTAGCGCAGGGTTGGCACGCCCGCCAGTGGCTGGAGGTCGCCGAGGCGATCGCCGAGATCACGCAGTGGCGGGCACCCACGATTCCGGCGCCCGGCGACCCGGGCCCGTTTGCCGGCTCGCCCGCACTCGGCTGATCATGTCGGGCCGACGCCCGCTCCCCGACCTGCCGGTCGTCGAGACCTTCGACGCGCTCCGAACTGCGCTGGCCGAGCGGCGACGCGCGGTGCTGGTCGCTCCTCCGGGCGCCGGCAAGACGACCTTGGTGCCGCTCGCGCTGCTCGACGAGTCGTGGCTGGAGGGCCGCAAGATCGTGGTACTCGAACCGCGCCGGCTGGCGACGCGGGCCGCTGCGCGTCGGATGGCGGATCTGCTGGGAGAGTCTGCCGGGGACACCGTCGGGTATCAGACACGCGACGAACGACACATCGGCGTCGGCACGCGCATCGAGGTGGTGACCGAAGGGATTTTGACCCGTCGGCTGCAGTCGGATCCAGAACTGCCAGGCACCGGCCTCATCATCTTCGATGAGGTCCACGAACGGAACCTCCCGACCGATCTCGGGATGGCCCTGGCGTGCGATGCCGCCGCAACCCTGCGACCCGATCTGCGCATCATGGCGATGTCGGCGACCCCGGACACCGCCGCGATCTCCGCCGTCCTCGACGACGCCCCGGTGATCGAGAGCGACGGCCGCATGCATCCGGTCGACCTCGTCTGGGTGCCCAGGGGGAAGCGGGAGTGGATCGAAGATGCGACTGCGGCGGCGGTGCTCCGGGCGATTCACGAGCAGGCGGGCGACGTGCTCGTGTTCCTCCCGGGGATCGGCGAGATCAATCGCACCAAGGAACGGCTCGACCGGGCCGTCGGGCCCGACATCGACGTCTACCCCCTCGCCGGAGCGCTGTCGCTCGCCGATCAGGACCGGGCGCTCGCACCGTCGCCCGCCGGGCGGAGACGAGTCGTGCTGTCGACCGACATCGCCGAGACGTCGCTGACCGTCGACGGTGTCCGGGTCGTCGTCGACTCTGGACTCGCCCGTGCGCCACGGTTCGACACCGGAACGGGCATGACCCGCCTGACGACCGTCACCACGAGCCGCGCATCGGCCGACCAGCGGGCCGGTCGAGCCGGACGGGTCGAGCCCGGCGCGTGCTATCGGCTCTGGAGCAAGATCGAACACGGCACCCGCGCCGCGCATCGGGCACCGGAGATCGACGAGGTCGACCTGTCGGGTCTCGCCCTGGAGCTGGCCGCGTGGGGCACGCCGATCGAGCAGCTGGCGTTCATCAGCCCCCCGCCGCGCAAGGCGATGCGGGCTGCGATCGAGCTGCTCGAACTACTCGGCGCGGTCGACGACGGTGGCCACCTGACCGATGTCGGGCGGACGATGCTCGGCTTGCCGGTGCACCCGCGGCTGGCTCGGATGCTGGTGGCCGAACCGACTTCACTGGGCTGCGCGTTGGCAGTGCTGATCGACGAGCGCGACATCATGCGTGGTCGTCCCGACGACCTACCGGCCGATCTGTCGTTGCGCTTACGGGTGCTGGCCGGTCGCGCGTCACACGACGGGGTCGACCGAGGGGCGGCCCGCCGGCTGCGCGATCGGGCCGGCGATCTGGCTCGGAGGATGCGCATCCGATTCGACACCGACCTGATCGACGCCGACCGGGCCGGCGCCGTGCTGCTCCATGCGTTCCCTGATCGGCTCGCGAGCCGGCGCCGACCGGGTCAGTTCCAACTGCGGACGGGTGCGGGTGCGTGGCTGCCGGACACCGACCCGCTCGCACACGAGCAGTTCCTGGTCGCAGCCGACCTGGACGGCAAACGCTCGCGCGCCCGAATCCGGCTCGCAGCCGGGCTCGACGCCGACGAGGTCGCGATGACGTTCGCCGACCAGATCGATGAACGGGTCGTGCTGGAGTGGGATGACGGTCGCGACGACCTGGTGGAGCGGGTCGAGCGACGGTTGGGAGCGATGCAGCTCGGATCGACGAGCCGTCGGCCCGGACCGGGCGACGCGACGACGGCGGCGCTGATGAATCGGGCACGCGCCACCGGTCTGGCGGTGCTCGGCTGGTCGAAGACCTCGATCGAGCTGCGTCAGCGAGTCGATTCGCTGCACCGATCGCTCGGCGATCCGTGGCCGGACTGGAGCATCGAGCGTCTGACCGGCACGCTCGATGAGTGGCTGGCGCCGTATCTGGCCGGCGCGACCGGGCGGCGCGATCTGGAGCACCTCGACCTGACGATGGTGCTGCGCTCGCAGCTGCCGTGGCCGCAGGGCGCCGAACTCGACGAACTCGCACCGAGCCGACTCGAGTTGGCGACCGGCCGCTCGGTCGCGATCGACTACTCCGGGGACGAGCCGACTGCGAGCGTCCGGGTCCAGGACCTGTTCGGGACGACGACCCATCCAACGGCCGGCGGGCGGCCGATCGTGCTCCATCTGCTGTCACCGGCCGATCGCCCGGTTCAAGTCACCGCTGACCTGCCGGGCTTCTGGGCCGGCACCTGGGCCGATGTCCGCAAGGACCTCGCCGGTCGATACCCCAAGCACCGATGGCCCGTCGACGCCGCAACCGCAACGCCGAAACGCCTGAAGGACCGCTGACGTGTTCGCCGCCGACCTGCTCGGCCTGAGCCCGTGGCTGGTCGTGTTCGCCCTGGTCATCGTGGTCATCGGCTCGGCGACGCAGGCATCGATCGGGGTTGGTCTCGGCCTGCTCGCGGCGCCGACCCTGTCGCTGATCGACCCTGGCTTCGTGCCGGGAGCGCTGGCGGTGAGTGTCGTCCCACTGACGGTCGGGATGACCTTGCGCGAGCGCGACCACATCGATCGAGGGATCTACCGGGCGGTCGTCGGCCGATTCATCGGCGTACTGATCGGTGCGTACATCGTCGCCGACGCCAGCCCAGACCTGATCGCGACCGTCATCGGCGCCAGCGTGCTCCTCGCGGTGGCCGGGTCGCTGACCGGTGTCAAGTTCGCACCCTCGCCGCGCAACCTGCTGATCGCAGGCACCGCGTCCGGGTTCACCGGCACGGTGGCCAGCATCGGCGGCCCGCCGATGGCGCTCACGTACCAGCATGCAGACCCGCGAGCACTGCGCGCCAGCCTGGCGGCGTTCAACACGCTCGGGTCGGTCTTCACGATTCCGGCACTCGTGATCGCGGGCGTGATCGGGGTGCGCGAGTTGCAGCTCGCGGCCCTGCTCGTCCCAGGTGTGCTGATCGGCCTGCTCATCGGGAGGATCGGCGTCGCACGACTGCCGGCGAACCGGATCAGACCGTTCGTGCTGCTCGCATGCACGATCTCGGCGACCGTGCTGCTCGCCGAGCAGTTCGTCTGACGCTTCCGGTCATCGGGCATCCGAGCCGTAGGGTTGCCGAATGGCTGATGTTGACGACGACTTCGCGTACACCGAACTGCTGCCGCTCGGCGACGACGAGACCCCGTACCGCCTCCTCACGACCGAGGGTGTGTCGACCTTCGACACGCCGCAGGGCACCTTCCTCAAGGTCGAACCGGAGGCCATCCGCCGGCTGACCGCCGAGGCGATGCGCGAGATCGCGCACTTCCTCCGCCCCGCCCACCTCGGTCAACTGAGGGCGATTCTCGAGGACCCGGAGGCGAGCGGTAACGACCGGTTCGTGGCGACCGATCTCCTGAAAAATGCGGCGGTCTCCGCCGGTGGGGTGCTCCCGATGTGCCAGGACACCGGCACGGCGATCGTCAAGGCGAAGAAGGGCCAGTACGTCTTCACCGGCGGCGGTGACGAACGCGAGATCGCCCACGGCATCCAGGACACGTACGTCACCAGCAACCTCCGGTACAGCCAGATGGCTCCGCTCACGATGTACGACGAGCAGAACACGGGCACGAATCTGCCCGCCGAGATCAAGATCACGGCGACCGACGGAGAGGCGTACAAATTCCTGTTCATCGCCAAGGGCGGGGGCAGTGCGAACAAGTCGTACCTCTACCAGGAGACGAAGGCGCTCCTGAACGAAGAGACGCTGCTGCCGTGGGTGTTCGACAAGATGCAGGCGCTCGGCACCTCCGCGTGCCCGCCGTATCACCTCGCCGTCGTGATCGGCGGAACGTCGGCCGAGTTCGCTGTCGAGACCGCCAAGTTGGCGTCGACCAAATACCTCGATTCGCTGCCCATCACAGGTTCCGCATCCGGTCACGGGTTCCGTGACGTCGCCCTCGAAGCCAAGCTGCTCGAACTGGCGCAGACCACGGGCATCGGCGCGCAGTTCGGCGGCAAGTACTTCTGTCACGACGTGCGGGTCATCCGGCTCCCGCGCCACGGCGCGAGCTGCCCGGTCGGGATCGCGGTGTCGTGCTCGGCCGACCGGCAGGCGATGGGCAAGATCACCCGCGACGGCGTCTTCCTCGAACAGTTGGAGCACGACCCCGCCCGGTTCCTGCCCGAGACGACCCACGACGATCTCGAGGACACCGACGTCGTGCACATCGACCTCAACCGGCCGATGGCCGACATCCTCGCCGAGCTGTCGCAGTATCCCGTGCGGACTCGCGTCATGTTGACGGGCCCGATGGTCGTGGCGCGCGACATCGCCCACGCCAAGATCAAGGAACGGCTCGACGCGGGAGACGAGATGCCGCAGTACCTGCGCGACCATTGCGTGTACTACGCCGGGCCGGCCAAAACGCCCGAGGGGTATGCGTCGGGTTCGTTCGGGCCGACGACGGCCGGCCGGATGGATGCCTACGTGGAGCAGTTCCAATCGGCCGGCGGCTCGATGATCATGCTGGCGAAAGGCAATCGGTCCCAGCAGGTGACCGACGCGTGCCAGGCACACGGTGGCTTCTACCTCGGGTCGATCGGCGGGCCCGCGGCGCGACTCGCGCTCGACAACATCAAGAAGGTCGACGTGCTCGAGTATCCCGAGCTCGGCATGGAGGCGATCTGGAAGATCGAGGTCGACGAATTCCCGGCGTTCGTCATCGTCGACGACAAGGGCAACGACTTCTTCCAACAGGTGAGGGCCGAGGCCGCTGACCGCGCCACCCGCGTCATGCTGCGAACCTGACTGTCCGGGTCACCGACCGGACAGTCAGGTTCGGAGGAAGCGTCACACCGCGATCAGCGACCCAGGTCGCGCTCGGTCGAGGTCGAAGAGCATCGAGGCGGTTTCCAGTAGCCGCGCACGGTTGCCCGCTGTCGTTCGACGCCGAGCGTGTCGAACAGATGGGTGCGGATCGCATGCATGGCCGACGCCTCGCCCCCGGCCCACAGGTCGGTCCCGAGGGGCAACTCGTCGAACGATTGCACGACGTCGACGAGCCGGCCTCCTGGCGTCGCTCCCTCTTCGGAAACGTGCCACTCGATCGTGTGATGCGACGCCAGATCCACGTCCACGACCGCCGCTTCGTCGACGGTTTCGGCGTGGATCTGCAGCCGCAGCCCGTCGGGCGCCATCTCGGCGAGCTGGATCGCCGCCGGGAGCGCAGTCTCGTCGGCCAACACGACCAGCGTGTCGGCATCGGTCGGATAGTCGTACCCGGAGCCGGGGCCGGAGATCGCCGCTTCGGACCCCGCGGCAACCGTCTCCGCCCACGCGGAGACGGCGCCGCCCGGATGGCGGACGATCTCGATCTCGAGGCGCCCGGCGCCGTTGTCGACATCCATCGGGGTGAAGGTCCGCAGCGACGGCCGGCTGCCGTCGGGGAGCAGGAACTCGTTGCCGTTCCAGGTGGGGATCACCAACTTGTCGGTTCCTGGCGAGGGCACCAGGAGCCGCACGCTGGCAGCCGGTTGTTCGACGAGCAGTTCACGAAGACCATCGCCCTCGAACGTCAGGCGTAGCATCCGGGCCGATAACTCGACCCGGGCGACGACCTCGACGGGCAGGAGCGGCGGAGGTTCCCGCCGGAGTCGTTTCACTCGGGCGAGACGATCTTCGGCCATGGGACAGTCCTACGGCATCACGCGCACGCTCAGCCAGTCGGAGGACCCAACGAACGCGTGAGAGTCGGCCCGCCTGTGCCGGGCCGACCCTCACGCGTTCGTTGGGGTTGGGGTGGGGTTGTCAGGCGAGGCTGACGAGGTCGAGCCAGTCTTCGCTGAAGTAGTCGACGTCGCCGTCCGGGAGGAGCAGCACCTTGGTCGGGGCGAGATCGCGCACGAAGTCGGTGTCGTGGCTGACGAAGATGATCGAGCCCTTCCATCCCTTGAGCGCATCGGCGACCGATTGGCGCGACGGCGGGTCGAGGTTGTTCGTCGGCTCGTCGAGCAGCAGGAGGTTGTTGCGGCCGACCATCAACATCGCGAGGGCGAGCTTGGTCTTCTCACCACCGGAGAGCGACGAGGCCTCCTGGAACACCTTGGCACCGGAGAGCCCGAACATGCCGAGCAGGCCACGCAGCTCGGTTTCGCTGAGCCCGACGTTCGACGGCATATCGGCGCGGATGTTGTCGAGCAGCGTTCTGGTGCCGTCGAGGTTGTCGTGCTCCTGCGCGTAGTAACCGGCCTCGACCTGGTACCCGAACTCGAAGAACCCGAGGTCGGCCTTCGTCTCACCCGCCAGGATCCGTAGCAGCGACGTCTTGCCGGCACCGTTCAGCCCGAGCACGAGCAGCCGTTCACCACGACCCAGATCGAACCCGACGTCTTCGAACACCGACGGCCCGCCGTACCCCTTGCACAGACCGGAGGCGTCGATCACCGTCTGGCCGCACGCCGGCGGATCGGGGAATCGCACGGTGATCTGTTTCGAGGCCTTCGGCGCGTCGACCTTCTCCGCGGCGAGCCGGGCGATGCGCTTCTCGACGCTGTGCGCCATCGCAGCTTTGGTTGCTTTCGCACCGAAACGGTCGACGACGCCCTGGAGGCGATCGATCTCCTTGGTTTGGCGAGCGGCCTGCTTGGTGAGGCGCTTCTCGTCATCGGCGCGGGTCACCAGGTACTGGCTGTAGGTGCCCCGGTACTCGACGATGGTTCCGATCGCAGTTTCGGTGGGGCGATCGAGGTGGAGCACGCGGGTGATCGCCTCGTCCAGCAGTTCGAGGTCGTGGCTGATCACGACGAGCGCGCCCTTGTACTGGCGTAGGAAGCCCATCAGCCACTCTTTGGCATCAACGTCCAAGTGGTTGGTCGGCTCGTCCAGGCACAGCACGTCACTCCCGGCGAACAGGATCCGGGCCAATTCGACCCGGCGACGCTCACCACCAGACAGCACTCCGATCGCCGACTCGATCCGCTCCTCACCGATCCCGAGCCCGGCCGCCAGCGACCGCGCTTCGCTCTCGGCCGAGTAGCCGCCGTTCACCCGGAACTGCTCCTCGGCGCCGAGGTACCGTTCGACGTTGCGCCCATCGGGGTGCTCCTCCATCGCGATCCGCAACTTCTCGATCCGGACGATCTCGTCGTCGATCCCGCGTCCGGAGAGCACATGCTGGATCGCCGTGCGTGACTCGGCGGCGCCCTCGATCTTGGGATCCTGCGGCAGGTAGCCGAAACCGCCCTTGCGGAGCACGGCGCCGCTCGCCGGTTCGTTCGCGCCACCGAGCACCTTGAACAGCGACGTCTTCCCGGCGCCGTTGCGGCCGACGATGCCGACCTTGTCGCGGGGCATCACGGTGAAGCTGGCATCGTCGACGACGAGTCGACCACCGACTTCCACCGAGAGAGCCTGCGCCTGGAGCATTGCGCCAGGCTACGGTCAGGTCTGATGTCGGCAACGGTGACTTCAGTCGGCGGTCGGATCACGCCTTCGCTCGCGGCACCGATCGCGTGCGGTTGCTGCCTCCTGGCCGGGGCGGCGTACGTCACGATGAACGACCCGTTGGATGGCGGGTTGTTCCTCCCCTGCCCATTCCGAACACTCACCGGGTGGTGGTGCCCCGGGTGCGGGCTCACTCGCGCGACGCACCACCTGTTCCGCGGCGAGATCGTGCAGGCGTTGCGCTACAACCTGTTCGTCGTGGTCATCCTCGTCGCCCTCGCGGCGGCGTGGGCCGGATGGCTCGTCCACACCGCCGGTCGATCGATTCGGGTGCCGATCCCCGTGTGGGTTCCGGTCGCCGCCGGCGTCACGCTGCTTGCGTTCGCGGTGGTCCGGAATCTTCCGGGCTTCGACGCGCTGCGTGGGTGAGCGGCGCTATAGCACGATCGCCGAGTCGTCGGTGAAGATCGACTCCACGCACCCCGGCTCGGCCCCGGACGGGGCCTCGCCCAGTGCGGCTGCCGTGAACAGCGCGAGACGGGCGCGACCCTCGTCGCTGAGGTCGGACGGCGTGTCGGCGACGAACACGTCGGGCTCGTCCCTGACGATCTGCGCCCAGTCGATGACCACCACGTTCGAGAAGAACCGGGGTAGCTCGCGGATGATCTCGTTGAGCGATTCCTGGTACGTGTCGTCCTCGTCGACGGTGTAGACGATCGTCGGCCGCGGTGACACGGCGGTGACGAGTGCGGTGAGGTCGGTCCGGAACGCCTCGACGTCACCGTCGAAATGGTTCCCGAACATGATGCCGACCGCATCCCACTCCTCACCGGAATCCGGTGCGATCCGGGCGTCGTAGACCTTCATCCCGAAGTCGACGAACCGTCCGAACTCAGCCTCGATCTCGGTCTGCCATCCGAATGCTTCGAGCGCGTCGCACATCGAGCCGTCGAAGCGCGGCGAGGTCGACGCGATCACTGTGTCACCGATCAAGATGATCCGGTTGCCGAACACCTCATCACCCAGCGGCCCTGAGATCGGGTCCCGCCGCGGTGCCGTGGTCGCAACCGTCGAGGGGGCCGATGTCGTGTCCGTGTCGGACGTCGGCGTCGCGACCTCGGGGACGTCGACCCCGGTCAGTGGTTCGGGGAACTCACCGAGTTCGACCGTCTCGGGCACCGGTTCGAGCGTCGAGAGCGTCACGGCGCCCGAGTCGCCGCACCCTGCGATGACCGACAGCCCGGTCAGCACCACTGTGGCGCAGCGCGTGATGGTGCGTCGTTCAACCGGGCCCATGCCGGACCAATTGAACCGTGTTCGCCGACGACCCGTGCGCGAGTTGACCGAAACCTCAGAGCTGCGTGCGGTTCTGTAGTGAATCGCGGATCTGGATCAACAAGTCGATCTCGGTCGGGCCGGCATCGGTTTCCTCCTCCGGATCCTTCCACGAGTTGTACGCCTTGATCAGCAGGAACAGGATGAACGCAACGACGACGAAGCTGATGATCGCGTCGATGACCAGTCCGACGCTGACGAACGAATCCCTGATGAAGAAGCCGATGCCCGTGAAATTCGACTCTCCGAAAATGGCGGCGATGATCGGATTGATCACGCCGTCGAGCAGCGCATCGACGATCTTGGCGAAGTACAGCGCCATGATGAGGCCGACGGCGATCGTGACCACGTCGCCTTTGTTGATGAACGACTTGAACTCATCGATCATGTTCTGCATGTGAGGTGCCTCCTTGTCCCACGGTGTCGCCGTTGTGAGATTCAAGCACACCATCGGATGATGCGGTACGGATGCTGATCGAAGGGACGTGTCCGGGCTCGACGAGCGGGAGTACCGTTCTCTCGCTCATGGCTCACCAGTACGACCTCGTCATCCTCGGCCTCGGATCGGGTGGCACGATTGCCGCCGAGTTCGCGGCCAGTCAGTTGAAACTGAAGGTGGCAGCGGTCGAACGTGCTCGAATCGGGGGCGATTGCCTCTGGACCGGGTGCGTCCCGTCGAAGGCGCTGATCGCGAGTGCGCGGGTGGCGCACACCGTACGCCACGCTGCTGGGTACGGCATCGGCGGCGCCGAGCCGGAGATCGACCTCGAGGCGGTATGGGCCAGGATCAAGCGAATCCAGTCCGACATCGCTGCCACCGACGACTCGCCCGACCGCTTTCGGGAACTCGGCGTCGAGCTCATCGAAGGCACCGGCCAGATCACCGGATACCAGCAGGTGACCGTCGACACCGCGAGCGGGCCGCGCGTGCTCGACACCCGATACATCCTGATCTGCACGGGAAGCCGGCCGACTGTCCCGCCGATCCCGGGCCTGGCAGACGTCGACTTCCTGACCAGCGAGAACCTGTTCGACGTCGACGCCCCGCCCAGGTCACTGGTGATGATCGGCGGAGGGCCGATCGCCGTCGAGCTGGCCCAGGCGATGGTGCGCCTCGGCGTTCCGACCACGGTGATCGGACGCGAGCCCCGGCTGGTTTCCCGAGACGAACCGGAGTTGACCGACCGGCTCGCGACCATCCTGCGCAACGAAGGCGTCAACCTTCAGCTCGCAACTGAGGTCACCGGCGTCCGCACCGGGGGTGACGGGGTCGTCGTCGAGACCGCCGACGAGGAATTCACCGCCGCCGGCGTCGTCGTCGCGACCGGTCGGACCGCCAACGTCGAGACGCTCGGGCTCGAACAGCTCGGCATCCCGGTCTCGGCGGAGGGCGTCGAAGTCGACGGACGGAGCCGAACCCACGTCCCGAGCATCTACGTCGTGGGCGATGCAGCGAAGGGTCGACCGCAGTTCACCCACGTCGCGGCCCATGACGCCGTGCTCGCCGTCCGCGACATGTTCTTCCCGGGCCGGGGTACGCCGCCGCAGCTGATCCCCTGGTGCACGTTCACCGAGCCCGAGCTCGCCCACGTCGGCCTCACTGCAGCCCGGGCCCGCGAGCGCCACGGCGCCGATGCCGTGAGCGTCCACCGGCGCGAGTTGGCCGACAACGACCGCGCCCGTGCCGACGGTACAACCGACGGTCTGATCATGATCGTCACCGTCAAGGGTCGCATCGTCGGCGGACACGCACTGGCACCGCGGGCCGGTGAGTTGATCCACGAGCTCGGCCTCGCGATCGAGTTCGGGGCGAAACTCACCGACCTGAGCAGTCTGATCCACATCTACCCGACCCTGTCGTCGGCGATCGGACGGCTCGCCGGCGACCAATCGTTCAAGACCGCCCGGCGCTACCGGTTCCTGGCGAAGATCAGCGGCTGGTTCGGCTGACCCGACGAATTGTGCCAGGCACAGTTCGTCACGTGGTGATCGGTTCCAACTCCTCGAACGTGTCGACCCGACGCAGCGATGGGAACAGGACCGCGAAACTGCCGGCGATGAGCACCGTGATCAGTCCGCCACCGGCGATCGCCCACGGCAGGCCGAAGGCGCGCGCCGTGACGCCGCTCTCGAACGCACCGAGCTCGTTCGACGCACCGATGAACACTCCTTCGACTGCGCTCACTCGGCCGAGCTGGTCGTTCGGCGTCACCAGCGGGACGATCGAACCCCTGATGTACATCGAGACCATGTCGGCCGCCGAGATCACCACGAGCGCGAGGAATGCGACCGTGTAGCTGCGGGTGATCCCGAAGACCATGGTGCCGGCCCCGAACACCGCGACCACGACGAGCAGCATCGGCCCGACGCGATGGCGTACCGGCCGGACCGCCAACACGATCGCCATCGTGGCAGCCCCGATTCCGGGCGCTGCCCGTAGCCAGCCGTAGGCGATGTCGCCGACCCCCAACCGCTCGCTCGCGACGGCCGGGATCAGCGCGATCGCGCCGCCGAAGAGGACGGCGAACAGGTCGAGTGAGATCACGGCCAACATGATCGGTGTCCGCCGCACGAAGTGCAGGCCTTCCATCGCCGCGCTCAACGTCGGCCGGTTCGTCAGCCTGGTCTGCTCGCGCTCGTAACGCATGGCGAGCATGGGCAGGATCGCTCCGATCTGCAGGACTGCCGCGACCACGTAGGCCTCCGATGCCCCGATCGTGTAGATGAAGCCGCCGAGCACCGGCCCGAGGATCGAGGCGCCCGTGAACGTCGCTGTCCAGAGTGCGACGACCCGCGGGAACTCCTCCGGTAGCGCGATCAGTGGCGGAATCGAACGCCGGGCCGGCGCCAGCATCGCATCAGACGCGCCCAGCACGGCTGCCACGACGAACAGCGCCCAGATCGTTCCGGGATCCCACACGCTGTAGCCGACCAGCGCAACCGCGCACACCGCACGACCCGCGAGGAACAGCGACGTCACCCTCCGTCGGTCGAACCGATCGGCGACCCACCCCGACACGAGCACGAGCATCACCGCCGGAACGAACTGGGCGAGGCCGAGGAACCCGATGTCGAGTTCGTTGCCCGTGATGTCGAAGACCTGCTTGAACAACACGGTGACCAGGAGGTTCTGGCCGACCGAAGCAAGCGCCGTCGACAGGAGGTAGCGGCGCACCGATGCGTGTCGGAGAACGTCACGAGCGGTCGCCACGGCGGCACGCTATCGACGCTCGACGCCGCGGGAAGATCGCGAATCCGTGACGCGTGTGACCGTTCCGTGACGACATGCGCGATATTCGCGCGCAACTGCGAAATCCCCCGACATGCACCCCTCGCGCGCGAGTACACAGGCTGCATGGAACTCAGGCGGGCAACCTACGGGGCGGCAATCAGATTGGGCACGGTGTTCAGCATCGTGGCCGTGATCGTCGCCATCACCCTCGAATCGATCGGCGACGTGTCGGTTTGGGCGCTGGTGGCGGTCGTGGCGATCACCGGGTTCGCGACCAGTTGGGTGCAGACCGGCCGGGTTCGACGCGAGGTCGCTCGCCGGCCGCTCCATCGCGTGACGATGATGCCGCTCTACCACCGGGTGTCCTGACAGCTCGAAACCTGCCTCGATCTCGTGAGGATCTTGCGCACGGAGTGCGCAAGATCCTCACGAGATCGCCGGGGCGGGGTACGGTTTGGCGTTGATGCAGGCCACCGACCAGCAGCACCGTCTCCACCACTTCCGTCTGGACCGAGTGGTCGATCGCATCGATGCCACGTCGGCGGTGAACGTCGGGATCATCGCCACGGTGTTCGGGACGATCGTGGCCGCACTCGATCTCGCGACCGGCTCGGAACTGTCGGCGTCGATCTTCTATGTCGGGACCCCTCACGACCTCAGCAACTGACCGGCATCGCCGCCCAGGGCGACGACACAGCGCTACGACACAGCGCCACCGCGGTCAAGCGCCGACGGTGACGGGCGTGACCTCGTCGGCGGCCTGCTTCGCGTGGTAGCTCGACCTGGTCAACGGGCTCGCCTGAACGTGCCCGATGCCGAACTCCTCACCGATCCGCTTCCAACGATCGAACTCGTGCGGCTCGACCCACCGGGCGATCGGCAGGTGATGCGACGTCGGGCGCAGATACTGGCCGATCGTCACGATGTCGCAGCCGACGCCGGCGAGATCGGCCAACGCCCCGACGAGTTCGTCGTCGGTCTCGCCGAGGCCGACCATCACACTCGACTTCGTGACCAAACCGGCCGCCTTGGCGTGGGCGAGCACCGACAGGCTCCGCCCGTAGCCAGCCGACGGGCGCACGGCTCGCTGGAGTCGGGCGACGGTCTCCAGGTTGTGGTTGAGCACATCGGGTCGCACGTCGAACAGGACGAGCAGCGACGTGAGTGACCCCTTCGCGTCGGAGATCAGCGTCTCCACCCGCGCTCCGGGGCGACGTGAGCGGATCGCCTCGACGCAGTCGGCGACGTGCAACATGCCGCCGTCGGGCAGGTCGTCACGCGCCACCATGGTCAACACCACGTGATCGAGGCCCATCCGGTCGACGGCTTCGGCGACGCGGAGCGGTTCGTCCGGCGCCGGCCCCAGCGGCTTTCGGGTGTCGACGAGGCAGAACCCACACGCCCGGGTGCACCGCTCGCCCAGCACCATGAACGTCGCGGTGCCGTCCGACCAGCACTCCGACAGATTCGGACACCCGGCGTCCTCGCAGACGGTCACCAGGTCGAGGTCGCGGATCGTCTTCTTCAGCTGGAGCACCTCGGGTCCGAGATGGACCTTCGGGCGCAACCACTCCGGCTTGCGGCTCTCGATCGAGAGACCGCCCGTCACGCCCGCCTGCTCGAGCCGAGCGTGCGAACGCGGCGGCCGGAAGGTGACGGTCTCGCCGGGCCCCTCGCCACGCGAGAAGGGCGTCAGATCCTCCGGTCGTTCATGCCAGGCCACATCCTGACGTTCGACGTGACCGCCCGCCCAGCGTTCGGCGCCGAGCCGGGCGACGATGTCGACGACCTGCCGCATCGTCACGTCGATCCCCTCCTCGACCAGTGACGTGACCGGCCGGTCTGCGATGCCGCACGCAACGATGTGCTCGCGCATGTAGGTCATATCGGTGGTGATGTTCAGCGCGAACCCGTGCATCGTCCGGCCGCGCGCGAGCCGCACGCCGATCGCCGCGATCTTGCGGGGGGCCGGTCCGTTGGCGTCGACCCAAACACCCGGATACTCGGGGAGCCGTCCCGGATCACGTACCCCGAGTTCGGTCAAGGTGTCGATCAGCAGCTGCTCGACGGCGCGCACGTGTTCGAGCGACCCCTTGGCATTCGGCAGCGAGACGATCGGGTAGCCCACGAGCTGCCCGGGCCCGTGATAGGTGATGTCGCCACCGCGTTTGACGGCGACGAAATCGGCGCCGACCGCCTCCGGCACACAGCGCAGGTTCGTGTGGAGGTCGGCGTGCGGACCGTACGTGAACACGTGCTGGTGTTCGAGCAACAGCAGGTGCTGATCGGTTCCGTGATCGAACAGCGCCTGCTGGACCGCCAGCGCCTCGCGGTACGGCACCGTCCCCATCCACCGGACTCGGAGGCGTGCCGCGGTCATCTCAGAACTCCGCACTCCAATCGCGAGTCTCGAGGATCTCCTTGACCTTCTTGAGGAAGCCGGCGGCGTAGGCACCGTCGAATGCACGGTGATCCCAGCTCATCGCCAGGTTCCCCACGGGGTGGATCGCAATCGCCTCGCCGTCGCCCGAGCCGACCACGACCGGCTTGCGAACGATCGCATCGGTCGAGATGATCGCGACCTGCGGCTGGTTGATGATCGGCATCGTCAGCACCGAGCCGGCCGACCCGTTGTTGGAGATCGTGAACGTGCCGCCCGAGATCTCGTCGGGGCTGAGCTTGCGGTTGCGTGCCCGGTTCGCGAGATCGCTGATCTCCTGCGCGATCGCCTTGAGACGCTTGGTCTCGGCGTTTCGCAGCACGGGGGCGAGCAGGCCCTCGTAGTCGAGGTCGACTGCGATGCCGAGATCGATGTAGTCGTGGATGATCAACTCGTTGTCACCGACGCTCGCGTTGAGGTGGGGGAACTCTCCGAGGCCGTCGACGATCGCACGGGCGATGAACGGCAGGTAGGTCAGGCTGAAGCCCTCGGATTCCTTGAAGTCGCCCTTGACCTTGCCGCGGGTGGTGTCGACGTTCGCGAAGTCGACCTCGACCACGCTGAACGCATGCGGCGACGTCGACTTGCTCATCACCATGTGATCGCCGGTGAGCTGACGGATCTTCGACAGCTTGACGACCCGGTCACGGTCGCCGGCGCTGGCCGCCGGAGCGGGTGCCGGCGGCGGTGTCTTCGAAACGCTCGGTGCCGCCGGCGCGGCAGCCTGCGGAGCGTCATCCTGCGGGGCGTCATCCTGCGGGGCGGCGGCCTGCGGAGTCGCAGGCTTCGAGCCGGTGGAGTCGATGTGGTCGAGCACGTCCTCACGTGTGATCCGGCCACCGGGTCCTGTGCCCTCGATGTCATCGGGGTCGAGCTGATGCTCGTTGACGAGGCGACGCACGACGGGCGACAGGAGGCGATTGTCACCGGCGTTCCGAGCCGGTTGTGGCGCCGGCTCGGTTGCGGGCGGGTCAGCCCGACCTGCCCCGTCGGAACTGGGCGCCTCCGGTGCCGGTTCCGGCTCGGCGGCGGCCTCGGGTTGCGGCTCGGGAGCAGGCTCCGGCTCCGCGGCGGGTTCGGCGGCTGGTTCGTCAGCCGGCGCGGCCGCCTGGTCGGGAGCTGCGTCGGCGTCCCCGACGACCGCCACCACGGTGCCCACCTCGATCGTGTCTCCTTCGGCGACGCGAATCTCGCTGAGCACCCCTGCGATCGGCGACGGCACCTCGGTGTCGACCTTGTCGGTCGAAACCTCGAACAGGGGTTCGTCCTCGGCGACCGTGTCGCCCACCTGCTTGAACCACTGCGTGATGGTGCCCTCGGTGACGGTCTCGCCGAGCTGGGGAAGGGTGACGTCAGCCATGGTCGGTGTCTCTGCTCCTGTTGAATACTGCTGTGGTGCGAATCGGTGTCACGGCTCGTTCAGCCGTTGATGCTGCGCCCGGTGAGCGACATCATCGTCTCACCGAACAGTTCGGTCATGCTCGGATGGGGCTGGATGAACTCTGCGACCTCGTCGACCGTGGCTTCCCAGTTCACCGCAAGGTAGCCGCCGGACAGCTGCTCGGTGACCCATGGACCCACCATGTGGACCCCGAGCACCTGGCCGGCCGTGCCGTCTGCGTTCTTCTTGGCAATCACCTTGACCATCCCGTCGGTCTCGCCGACGATCTGCGCCCTGCTGTTGAACTTGAACGGATGCTTGCCGACCACGACGTCGATGCCGGCCGCCTTGGCAGCATCCTCGCCTGGCCCCGCCCACGCAACTTCGGGGTGGCAGTAGATCGCCCAGGGAACCCGGTCGTACATGATCGGCATCGGATTCTCGCCGAGCGCATGCTTGACGACGAGGATCGCCTCGGCGTAGCCGACGTGCGCCAGCTGCGGCGTGTCGATCAGGTCGCCGACGGCGTAGACGCCGGCCTCACCCGTGCGGCAGAACTCGTCGACCTCGACGAACCCACGCTCGCTGACCACCACATCGGTGTCCTCGAGGCCGAGCTCGTCGGCGTACGGCCGCCGACCGACCGACACGATGCACGCGTCGACCTCGATCGTCTCACCGTCGCCGAACGCAACGGTCGTGCCACCGGAATCGTTCGGGGTGTGACCGGTCACCTTGACACCCGTCTTGGTGGTGATCTTCTTCTGCTTGAAGCTCTTTTCGACGACCTTGGTGATGTCGGTGTCCAGACCCGGGAGGATCTTTGGGAGCCCCTCCAGGATCGTCACGTCGGCGCCGAGGTCGGCGAACGTCGACGCGAACTCACAGCCGATCGCGCCGCCTCCGATCACGACGACACGATCGGGCACGTGATCGAGATCGAGCACCTCGTCGCTCGTCAGGATCGGCCCGCCCCGGTCGAACCCGGGAATCGTGCGAGGAACGGAACCGGCGGCGAGGATCACGTGCGTACCGGTGATCGTGGCCGTCTCGCCGTCATTCATGGTCACGGACACCTGCCGGTCCGCACCGAGCGAACCGACGCCGTTGAAGACCTCGACCTTGCGGCCCTTGCACATCGCCGCGATGCCGCCCACCAGGCCGGCCACGATCTTCTGCTTGCGCTGCTGGGTGACAGCAAAGTCGACCTTGGCATCGCCCGACTCGATACCGAAGTCCGAGCTGTGATCGACGTGGCGTTTCACCGCGGCGGTCTCCAGGAACGCCTTGGCGGGAATGCAGCCACGATTCAGGCACGTGCCGCCCAGGGCGTCCTTCTCGATGAGGGCTACCTGCAAGCCGGCGGAGGCTGCGTACAGGGCGGCTGCGTACCCGCCCGGACCACCTCCGATGACGACGAGATCGAACGAGTCACTCACGGAGAACACCGTAGCGGCCGACCGAGCGGTACCGCACCGTGGCCGCGGTGCGGCGGCGGTCACCCCGTCCGGTCGACGATCCACCGGGCGGACTCGTCGCCACGCTCGAAGAACAGCACCCGCGATGTACCATCCGCAGCGGCCACGTCGAAACGAACGACGCACTGCTGGGCCTCGACCGTCGTGGCCGCACACCGCTGGTCGGCCCCCTCGTCGACGCGCACCGGGGACACCGGCCGGCCCGACGCGATCAGCCGGAAGCCCGACGCGCCGTCTGGATCGTCGACGCCACCGATCACCACCGTGACGTCCAGTACACCATCGCGCTCATCGGCGAGTTCGACCGCGACCACCATGTCGCCGACGCGAGCGCGCTCGCCGATCGGCACCGCAGCCGCGACGTCGGCCTCACCCGCCAGGCGGAACAGGAACACCGCCCCCGCCAGCATGATCGCAACGCCACACCCGAGGGCCATCAGCAACAGCGTCCGAGTCTTCATACGACACTCACGCTAGGTGCGCAAGAAAGGTTCTCGAAACACCAGAGGGGTGACGGCGCCCATGGTCGCTCCACCGCTACGGTCACCAACGTGTTCCGTCGTGCCGTACCCGTTGGCCTGATCGCCCTGCTGGCCGCCTGTGGCGCGAGCGAGCCGTCGGCCCCGGCTGCGGCTCCTGTGGCTTCTGCACCCGCCGCGACGTCGAACTCGACATCACCGGCGACGCCCGCCGACGACTCGGTGCCCACGTCAGTGCCTGCCGCACTCCAGTTCTCCGCCCCGCTCGTCGGTGGCGGCGACATCGAGCTCGGCGCCCTGGCCGGGCGACCGGTGCTGCTGTGGTTCTGGGCGCCGTGGTGAAGCACCTGCAATCGGGAAGCTCCCTCGGTCGAGGAAGCAGCACAGCGGTGGGCCGGTGAGGCCGAATTCGTCGGCGTCGCGTGGAGTGGCGAGGAATCCCAGTTCGAGGATTTCATCGACAAGTACGACTTGACGTTCCCTCAGATCAGTGACGACTCGGGCGCGATCTTCGGGAAGTTCGACGTGGCATCACAGCCGGCGTTCGCGATCATCTATCCCGACGGTCGGGTCGAGACGCTGCTCGGCGCAGCCGACGACGCACTGCTCGACTCGCTGATCACCAACGCGCTCGCGTGACGCCGCGCGCTTGCGGGTTCAGCCGTTCGCGGCATCGAGGCAGTCGTCGTAGCGAGCGTCGTACTCCGCATCGTCGAACACCAGGTACCAGTTGCGGCCCTCGAAGCATTCGAGGTTGGCGATCTCGGGCGGCAGCTCCCATTCGTCGATGGCTCCCTGGGTGACCAGGTCGAGGAAGCACGGTCGGGCTGCTTCGGCGGCCGCGATGAAATCCGCGTCCGGCCACTGGTAGAAGTCGGTGTACCACGAGTCGGCGTACCCGCACTCCGGGAAGCGGAGCTGAAAGGGCATCGCCGACAGTTCGGGGCCACCGGCCGCCGAGACCGACGAGAAGCAGTCCGTTGCGTCTGCCGGCTCGAACTCGGCGTAGCAGTCGGACCAGGCCGCGTCGAGCGGACGTTCCTCGTACCCGCCGGCACCGGCCCCCGGATCGTCCGGGTCGTCCGAGATCGCGTCATTGAAGGTACCGGCGCTCCCGTCCCAGTCGTCGGATGCACTGGCGCCGCTCTCGTCGAGTGCGAACTCGTCGAGTGCGAACTCGTCGTCGAGGCCGATCATCGCACCGGGGAGCAAGTTCAAACCGCCGAAGAATGCGTCACCGAACTCATCGAACGCGGCCGGGGCCTGCTCGATGATCGCGTCGAGTTCGGTTCGGTCGAGTGCACGCAGAACGGCGAGGAAACCCTCCGTCAGTGTCGATGTCGGGCTGATGAACCACTGCCCGTCGAACTCTCGCAGCTCCAGACCGACCGGTTCCATGTCGGAGAACGCAGCCGTGATCGTGTCGATCAGCCGTCGAGCGTCGGGGGCGTCGACCATCAAATCGTCCAGCGCGGCGTACTGCTCGTCCTGACACTGCTCGAACGTCTCGCCTTCGGCCTCGGCCCGAATGCACCCGTCGTCGAAGGACACCGAGAACGATGTGCCGTCGATGGTCCCCTCGATTGCGATGACGTCGATCATCACCGTACGGGTCGCACCGTCGCCTTCGACGCGGAACTCACGCGCCGTGATCTCCCAGTCGAGTGGGAGGTCGCCGAGCGCCACCTGTCCCTCGTCGACGAACAGCGGCGCATACCGCTGCAGCGCGGCAGCCTCACCCGGGTTCAGCGATTGCACCAATCCCGCGAGGTCGAGCGCCTCGAGCCGGTCGAGCACACCGTCGACAGCAGCCTCGGGCGTGGCCGCGCCGGCGGCACCGATCCCGTCGACCGGGATCAGCGAGCCAGGAGCGGTTTCGGCACGAGCCATTTCGGCGATCGTGTGGAACACACTGAAGTACCAGCGACCGCCCTCTTCGATCGCGGTCAGGCGAACGTCGAACTCGTCGCTCTGGGTCGTTTTCGTCCCTCGCATCTCGGTGAGATCGTCGGCGGGGACGTTGTCGGTGATCAGCGAGCCGATCGGCACCTGAGCACCGTCGAGCGAGATCGCCGCATCCGCACGCATGTCGATATTGGTGATGTCGTCCACGTTCGTCGACACCGAGGTGATCGACACGTTCGAGAACTCGACGTCGACGCCGAGGATTCGGGCGAGGTCGGCGTCCGGCGAGAGCACGTCGAGCCGCTTCAGCTCGGAGACGAGGTCGACGATCGGGTCGCGGAACACGTCACGCTCTCCCGGCGACAGCACGTCGATCACGCCGAGGACGTCTTCGTTCTGGATCGCGTCGAGCAGTGCGAGTCCCAACTCGTCTGGCGTGGACGCCCCGCCGTCGGCGGAGCCGGTGAGGTTGGTGATCGCGAAGATCCCGGCTGCGACCACGGCGATCACTGCCGCTGCCGCACCCACGACCAACCAGGTCGAACGCCGCGAACCGCTCGCCGGCTCGGACCGCACGACGACGGTGTCCGCGGCCTCGTCGTCGGGCTCCTGCATCGATGCGATCGGCGTTGATCCCGGCGGCGGTGCAACTGGTGCGGGCGGTGGTCCGAGCGTGGGAACGGCGTCGGGAAGGGACGGCGTCGCCGTCGTCGCCGGCATCGACCACGGATCAGCAGGAGGGCCGGGCGCTCGTTGGTCGTCGGCGGTCTGCTCGGACCCCTGGGGACCTGAGCGGTCCGCACCGGAGTCGTCAGGCGGCGGCTTCCACGGGGAGTCGTCCTGCATCGGACAAGGCTATCGGACCACGTCAGGGCGGTCGACGGTCTTCGTGGCGCACATCGGCGTCCCGAGCACCGATCTTGACGTCAACCAGAGGTTTCGGGCCAGAATCGAACGCGTACAGTCGATGACATGCACATCGGCATCACCGGAGCGTCAGGCCTCATCGGTTCCGCGCTCACCACTCACCTCCGAGCGGCCGGACACGAGGTGAGTGCGCTGGTGCGGGACACGCCGTCGACCGGTCAGATCGGCTGGGATCCGCAGAACGGAAAACTGGACCCAAGCGCACTCGAGCCGCTCGACGCGATCGTCCACCTTGCGGGTGCGGGCATCGGCGATCACCGCTGGACCGACGAGTACAAGCAGACCCTGATGGACAGCCGGGTCCAAGGCACCACCCTCATCGCCGAATCGATGGCGGGCCTCGGTGCGGTCGGGCCCCAGACCCTGATCAGCGGTTCCGCGATCGGCTTCTACGGGGCGCGTGGGGACGACCTCATCGACGAATCGTCGACCAGCGGGGACGGGTTCCTGGCGGAGATCTGTCGTCAGTGGGAAGCTGCGACCGCTCCTGCCGAGACGGCCGGGATCCGGGTCGCTCACATCCGGACCGGCATCGTGCTGAGCGAGGACGGCGGGGCCCTCGCCAAGATGCTCCCGCTGTTCAAGTTCGGTCTCGGCGGCCGGTTCGGGCGCGGCGACCAATGGATGAGCTGGATCTCGATCTCCGACGAAGTCAGGGCGATCACGCACCTCCTGACGGCCGACTTGGAGGGAGCGATCAACCTGACGGCGCCCAACCCGGTCAGGAATCGCGAGTTCGCCGAGACCCTCGGCGACGTGCTCAGCCGCCCCACGCTGCTCCCCGTTCCCGAGTTCGGCCCCAAGTTATTGCTCGGCAGCGAACTGGCCGATGCCCTGCTGTTCGACGGCCAACGCGTCGAGCCGACGGTGCTCCAGGCTGACGACTCCTTCTCCTTCGAGCACCCGGACCTTCGATCGGCGCTGCGGTCGGTGCTCGACCGGTGAGCGACGACCCGGTCGTCGTCGTCGGTGCCGGGCTCGCAGGTCTCGCGTGTGCCGTGTCGCTCGAAGACGCCGGGCGGTCGGTCGTGGTGCTCGAAGCGAGCGACGGGGTGGGCGGTCGCGTCCGCACCGACTGGGTCGACGGCTATCTGCTCGATCGAGGGTTTCAAGTCATGCTGACTGCGTATCCGGAGGCGCATCGCCAGTTGGACATGGGGGCGCTCGACTTCCGGGCGTTCTCACCCGGTGCACGGATCCAGCGGGGGTCGTCATCATCCGTGATCGCCGACCCCTTCAGGGCACCCACGAAGGTGCTCGACTCGGCCCTGAGCCCCGCAGCCACCATCGTCGACAAGCTGCGCCTCGCCGTCCTCCGGCGGCGGGTCCGGGCGGTCCACGCGTCGCAGCTCCTGCGGGGCCGTGACATCTCGACCGAGCAGGCCCTGCGCGACGAGGGGTTCTCCGATCGGATCATCGAGCGGTTTTTCCGTCCGCTCGTCGGCGGGATCCAGCTCGACCCGGAACTGACCGCCTCGCGTCGGATGTTCGACGTCGTCTTCCGGATGCTGGCCGACGGCGACTCCGCCGTGCCGGCGGCCGGCATGCAGGCGATCCCGCAGCAACTCGCCGACCGTCTCCCGGCCGGTTCGGTCCGACTGGCGGCCCCGGTGCGAGCCGTCCGGTCCGGAGCCGTCGACACCGACGACGGCACAGTGGTCGCCTCCGCTGTCGTCGTGGCCTGTGAGGGCCCGACGGCAGCCATGTTGCTCGGCCTCCCCGACGTGGGCTCGAAGTCGGTCGGGGCGGTGTACTTCTCGGCGCCCGAGGCACCCATCGACGACAAACTCGTGATCCTGAATGCCGATCGCGGTCCCGTCCTCAACGCGGCGGTGATGAGCAACGTTGCTCCGTCGTACTCGCCCAACGGCCGGCATCTCGTCGTCGCAGCGATGCCGGGCCCATCGATTGCGGATGCCGCGGCGATCGCCCGCCGGACCTTCACCGAGTGGTGGGGACCGTCCGTCGCAGCGTGGGACCACCTCGAGACGTACACGATCCCCCACGGCCAACCGACGCAGGAGCCACCGTTCGCACCGAAACAGTCGGTGCGCGTTGCGCACGGCCTCTACGTGTGCGGTGACCATCGCGACACGGCGTCGATCCAGGGAGCGCTCTACTCGGGCCGCCGTTGCGCAGAACGCCTGCTGCTCGATGCCGCCGTGACGAGTTCGGGCTGACGCGCGTCGGGTTCGTTGCCGCACGCAACAGTTGCGACGGCTATGATGTTGGTATGGAGCGCTCCGCCGACACGGTCAACTGGCTCATCGGTGACGAGATGGCGGCGTGGCGAGCGTACGTCGAGACGCAGGCCGACCTGATGTCGGCAATCGAGAACGACCTCGGACCCTCCGGTCTCACGCTCGGCGACTACCAGGTCCTCGTCTACCTGACCGAGGCCGACGCCCAGAGGATGCGCATGTGCGACCTCGCCGAACGGCTGCAGCTGTCACCGAGCGGCCTGACGCGCCGCCTCGACGGCCTCGTCAAGGCCGGGTGGGTCGAGCGGTGTAGTTCGGATGCCGATCGGCGGGTGATGCTCGCCGCACTCACCGACGCCGGCCGGCAGCAGTTGGCCGACGCAGCACCCGGCCACGTCGAAAGCGTACGCGCCCGGATGATCGACGTCCTCGACCCCGACGACCACCGAGCGATCGCCCGTGCGTTCACGAAGATCCGCCATGCACTCGACGAGGGCTGAGAGCCGATGACCGAACTGCCGGCCGGCTTCGCCGCGTACGTGGCCAACATCGGAGTGAAGGACGACACCGACGACTTCGTGGTGATCGCCGCCGATCGACGGGTCGCCGCTGCAGGCGTCTTCACCAGGAGCCGGTTCGCCGGCCCGAGCGTCACGGTCAGCCGTGAGCATCTCATCGACCGTGCGGCGCGGGCCGTCGTGATCGTCTCCAAGAATGCCAATGTGGCCAACGGGCCCGACGGGGAGCGTGATGCTCGCGAACTGGTCGCAGGCGTCGGCGAACGGCTCGGGTGCGACGCGAACGACGTCCTGGTGGCGTCGACCGGAGTGATCGGCCGACGCTACCCGATGGACCGGATCCGCACCGGCATCGCGGCGATCCCGGGGCGCTTCGACGAGCGCACTGCCGAACCGCTCGCAACGGGCATCATGACCACCGACACGGTGCCCAAGGTCGCGCGAGCGGCCATCGGCGGCAGTGATGCGACGGTGGTCGGCATCGCCAAGGGCGTTGGCATGATCGAGCCGGACATGGCAACGATGATCGCCGTCGTGCTCACCGATGCGGACATCGCTGGCGAACGCCTCGACGCGATCTTCCGACGCGTCGTCGACCGCACGTTCAACTGCGTGAGCATCGACACCGACACCTCGACCAGCGACACGGCGGTCGTCCTGGCGAGCGGCGCGGCCGGTGCCGTCGACCACGCCGCGTTCGAGGTCGCGCTCCGGGAGGTCTGCGTCGACCTCACGAAGCAGATCGCACTCGACGGCGAGGGCGCCCAGACCCTGATCGAGGTGACCGTGACGGGTGCATCCGACAACCTGCAAGCCAGGCGCGTCGCGAAGTCGATCGTCAACTCACCGCTCGTCAAAACGGCCGTCCATGGTGCCGACCCCAACTGGGGCCGTGTGGCGATGGCGATCGGCAAGTGCAGCGACGACACCGACATCGACCAGGATCGCGTGACGATCAGGTTCGGCGGCACGGAGGTGTACCCGACCCAGGTCGATGCGGGCGGCCTCGCCGAGCTCTCGGTGTACATGCGCAGCGAGACCGTCGAGATCGGCGTCGATCTCGCGATCGCAGCGGGGCGATGCACGGTGTGGGGTTGCGACCTCACCGCCGGCTACGTCCGGATCAACGCCGACTATACGACCTGAGTTTTCGTCAGCGGGGCGGGATCGGGCCGACGCCGACCCTCGTGTCGACGAGGCGGGCACCGGGCGACGCCCGCAGGCCGCTGTCGAACCACGCCGTCAGGTCGACGATCACGTCGGTCTCGACCAGCGACGACACACACACCTCACCCGTCGCATCAACCGGCACCACGACCGCGTTCGGCTCCACCGCACCGGCCGCCACCCAGTTCACCGACGACGTCCCCGGCTCCG
>JBDSBE010000066.1:0-9013 GCA_039921745.1 Ilumatobacteraceae bacterium
GTGAACGGGCTGGGTTCGGTGACCGGGCACTGCTGCGCCGGATCGGTCGGGATCTCCTCGCCGGCCTCCACGAAGCACGGGTTCACGCTGTTCTGGTTGGCGTCACCCGGGCCATCCGGCAGCATCGACGGGATCAGTGCGAACGCTGCTTCGAGTTCCGGCGGTGGCGGGCCCTCACTCTGGAGCTGCTCGGGCGTGAGCTTCTGGAATTCGTCGACAGCGGTCTGTGGAACGTCGCCGAAGGCCACCGAGTGTGGCTCGCCGCTGAACATGCTGTGGTAGACGATCGTGTCGCCCGGGTGAACCGTCAGTTTGTCGGGGAAGTACGCGAAGAACGCTCCGTTGAACTCGTCGACGCGACCATCGATCATCACCGTGAACTCCGCTGGTTCGCTCCCGGCCGCTTCGGTCGTCGGTGGCGATGTCTGCGCCGTTGTCGTCGCCGGTTCCGTCGTCGCCGATTCCGTCGTCGCCGGATTCGTCGTCGCGGGTTCGGTATCGGCCGTCGTCACCGTGGGCGCTGGGGCCCCCGTTGCGGCCGGGGCAGGCGTAGTGTCCGATGCGGCATCGTCGTCTCCTCCGCACGACGCGGCGACGAGGGCGACGACTGCGGTCAGACTCAGCAGGCGCGCGTGACGGAGCCGAGATCGCTTCGCACGGGCGTCGAGGTCAGGATTCGTTTTCATGGGTGCTCCTCACGGGATATTCGGTGCTGTTTGGCTGGGGATCTGGAACGGTGGAGTGATGCGCCGTCCGTATCCACTCGACGGCGTCCTCGAGCGAGTGGACGACGGCGGTGGCGCGACGTTGGATGTGTTCGATCTCGACGCGTTCGTCCCGTTCATCCAGCTCCCAACAACGCAGGACGTAGGAAGTGTGGTGCCGCAGGCTCATTCGGGTCATGACAGGTCGGTCGATCGCGCTCTGACTATGACGTCCGACCGTCGACCCGGCGTTCAGATCCAGTGTCTACGTATACGTAGATGGCTGCATGGCACCACCGACGCCGGTTCGCGACGTCACGCCCAGCTTGCCGAGCACAGTGCTGACGTGCGTGTCGACCGTGCGGTGGGTGATGCCCAGACGCGCCGAGATCTGCGCGTTGGTCATCCCCGTCGCGATGAGTTCGGCGACCTCGCGCTGTCGGCCTGTCAGCGGACGCTCGATGCCGTGCGTCTCCGGCAACGGACCGACTTCGGTCGGCCCGAGTGCGAGTGCGATCGCCGCGTCCATGCTCAAACGAGAACCTGCCGCTCGCGCCTCTGCGTGGCGACGGTCACCCAGCGCTGCCCGACCGGCCGATTCCGAGGCGACCAATCTGATGGTGTCGCACGCCGGAACGAGCATGTCGACACGGCGTCGGATCGCCTCGGCGGCGCCGAACAGCTCGGCCGACCGCTGTGCATCGGGCAGGCCGTGCCCAGCGCCGACGACGGCCGCGACCGCTTCGAGTCCGAGCACGACCGCGCGCTGATCGCCGACATCGGCTCCGATCCGAAGACATGACACGGCCGCGTCGGCCGCCCGATCCATCTCGCCCCGGTACAGACGAGCGAACGCCACGACGCGCATGGCGACGACCTCGGTTTGCTTCGTCGCCAACCGGTCATCGAGGCGGAGGCTCTGCTCGGCGTGCCGGAGCGCAGCTCGATGATCACCCAGATCGAGTGCGACCTCGCCGAGGTTCGCCAGGTTCATCGCAACGCCTCGCTCGTTCCCGGCGCTGCGATTCAGGACCAGGCTTTGCTCGTACAGCGCGACCGCGGCCGCAGGATCGAGTTCGTGACGAGCGACGTTCCCGAGGTTGTGGAGCGTCGCGGCCGCCCCGGTCGCGTCGCCGATCGACTCCCGGATTCGAAGCGCATCGATGTATGAACGGCGTGCGGCGTCACCGCAGTTCCTGACCTCGCTGAGATTGCCCATGAGGTGGAAGGTCGCAGCCAATCGCGCTTTGTCTCCCGTCGATCTCATCAACTCGAGCGCCGAATCGGCCAACGGCAAGGCCCGCTCGACGTCACCGCATGCCAGGGTCAGCACTGCCGAGCCGTACAGCAGGCGGGCCTGCAACAACGGAGGGAGCGCACGCCCGCCGGACCGGGCGATCGCGGCGCTGAACCGACTGTCGCCCTCTGTCAGGTGACCGCCGTCGTGCCAGTACCGCCACAGCGGCGCACACAACCGAGCTTCCATGACCACATTGCCGGATTCGACCGATCGTCGTAGTGCGGCTCGCAGATTGTCGTGATCACGATCCAGACGGGCCCGCCACGCAACCTGCTCGGGCCCCGAAAGTGCACCTTCGCTGATCACCGCAACCCGCGTGAAGAATCGAGCGTGGCGGTCACGGATCCATCGGTGGTCGTCACTGCGTTCGAGTTGTTCGAGGGCGTACTGCCGCACGGTCTCGAGCATCGTGTAGCGCACCCTCGGCATTCCGTCTTCCCTCGACGGTGCCTCGTCGACCTGCACCATCGACTTGTCGACGAGCTGGCTGAGCGCCTCGAGCACGTCGAATCCTTCGTCAGCCGTTCCCGTCCGACGGACGAATCCGGGGCCGCGAACGCACACCACCTCGGCGGCTTCGAGTGTCCACCCGCCTGCGAACACGGCCAGCCGCCGGAAGAGGGCGGCCGTGACCGGGTCGAGCAGGGCATGGCTCCAGTCGAGCGCTGCACGCAACGTGCGCTGTCGTTCAGGGAGGCTTCGGCTGCCCGAGATCAAGACCTGCAGCGCCGCGTCGAGACGTTCGGCGAGCTGATCGGGCGAGAGGGTCGACATCCTGGCCGCGGCGAGTTCGATGGCCAGGGGTAGGCCGTCGAGCCGGCGGCAGATACGCGCCAGCGCCGATGCGGATCCCGCAGTCAGTTCGAACCCGGGTCGCACCGCTCGGATCCGGTCGACGATCAGGCGGACGGCTTCGCTGCGTGCCACATCGGCGAGCTCGGTGGGTGAGGGGATCGGCACGACAACCGGCGGGAGCGTGAGCGGGGGTATGCGCCACGTGACCTCACCGCTCATCCGGAGGGGTTCACGGCTCGTCGCGAGCACCCGGAGCCCGGGACACGAGGCGAGCAGATCCCCGACCAGCTCGACGCACGAACCGATCAGGTGCTCACAATTGTCGAGCACCAGGAGCGTGCGGCCGTCGCCGAGCGTCGCGGTCATCCGCGCAACGTGCTCGGGCTGTGCTGCTCCTGATACACCGATCGCCTCAGCGACGACACCAGCGACGCGAGTCGGGTCGCGCACCCGACCGAGTTCGACGAACCGGACTTCGTCGGTCGACACCTCGATCACACGGCTCGCCACCTCGATCGCGAGACGTGTCTTGCCGCCCCCGCCGACACCGGTCAGCGTGAGCAGGCGCGTGTCGTCGAGCAGGTCGGCCACGACGCAGATCTCGTCGGCACGACCAATGAAGCGATCGAGAGGGATCGGCAGGAGCGACCGCCGCCGCGCAGCACTGATGTCCGAGATCGACCGTTCGGTCGGGTTCGTACCGCGATCCGGCTCGAGGCGGCCACCGGCGATCGCTGCGTGGAGTTCAGTGGTCGACGCCATCGGTGAAACGTTGAGGTCGCGTGCCAGTGTGTCCCGGAGCCGTGCGTACTGGCGCATCGCCTGCCCGGGTCGCCCGGCGCGGGCCTTCAGCCGCATCAATCCTGCGTGCGCGTCTTCTTGCGCATCGGCCGCATCGATCACCCGCTCGAGCACGGCGATGCCCTCCGCGAGTTCGCCTCGCTCCTCATGGATGCGTCCGAGTTCCAGCATCAGAGCGATCCACGTTTCGCGAAGCGACTCACGGGCAGCCGCGGCCCAATCTCGATATCGGTCCTCGGGCAGCAGTTCGCCGGCGTAGAGGTCGACAGCAGCGCTGTAGGTCCGAACATCGCTGTGGTGCCGGCATCGTGCGGCGGCCGCGCGGAACGCGTCGACGTCGACCCGCACCCCTGCGGGAGCCCACAACGACAGCATGTCATTCCGCCGCCTCACGTACGTCGACGTGCCGCCCGCTCGACCGGGTTCGAGGGCCTGGCGCGCGGTGTGGAGGGCCGAACGGAATCGATTGACAACGCCCTCCGGATCGATGTCGGGCCACAACATGTCCACGAGCTGTTCTCGATGCAGTTGGTGATTGGGGGCCAGAGCGAGCGCCTTCACGAGGCCGCGCGCCGATGCCGCTCGCCACGCACTGTCGGGCACAGCGGTCCCGCGGACCCATACCTTGAAGCCGTCGAACAATGCGATTTGCAGCGTCGAACTCTCATCGAACGGCTGTTGCCCGATGCCCTCGCCCCGTCCCGACACGCGTCCTCCCACGTGCTCACCATGAATCGAACGCCCAGTCTTGCACGTACCGACAGACGGTGCATTCGTTTGCGCTCCGGCCGGCATCCGTTACCGCCGTCGCCGGATCGCCCTACGTGACGGTCGCGATCAGCCACCAGTGGTGGGGATTGATGCCTTCGAACGTGCGCATCGTCGCGTCGTAGGCGGACAATCTGCTCTTCGGGTTCGTCCAGACCTCGATGCCGGTCAGCAGCGGGGCGAGCGGGCCGGTGACCTGATCGGGGTGCAACCGCGACGCCTGCCAGGCGAGGCGCGTGACCATCCGCTGCTGTGACAGCCAGGTCCCGAGACCGGGCACCCGGTACATGCTCCTGACGGCTGCCCCGGCGGGGATGACGAGCGGATCCGAGGGTGCCGGTGCCCGGAAGTTGAGCGCGACCTTGCCGCCCGGGCGGACCACGCGAACCGCCTCGGACGCCAATTCCAACGCGTCGTCCTCGTTACAGTGCTGGAGGGTGATGTAGCTGAACGCCAGGTCGGCGGTGTTGGGCGGCAGATCCAACGTGCGGCCGTCGGCGACTTCGAGCGTGCGCAGACGGTCGGGCTTTCCGAACCGGCCGACCGTCTCATGGCACCGTTCGAGAAAGCCCTGGTCGAGGTCGCACGCAACCACACAGGCGAACTCTCGAGTGAACGCGCAGGTCATCCGACCGATGCCGGCGCCGATCTCGACCATCGTCTGACGCTGCGTATGTTCGCCCCGGAGACCGAATCGTTCGAGGTAGGCCGGCACCTCGTCGTCGCCGGTCGCCACGAACTCGGCGAGGGTGAGTTCACTGCCGGTGGCGTTGTTGAACACCCATCCGGTTTCGCGCACGACATCGTCGCCGGTCGCCATCCGTTCAGAGACGCGCCCGGCCGCCTTCCACGGGATCAGCTGGCTTCGGCGTCGCACCCGTCGATTGTGCCAGAACAACGAGGCGGATGTTCAACGCCCGATGTCACCTCGGGACAGCGAGCGGCGAGAGGCAACGCACCAACCATTCGAACCCGGCGCGGACTCGACACCGCCGACTCATCGACAATGAACTGAGCCGAGATCCGTCGTGCCGCTCGCAAGGTCCGATGAACCCGAACAGCCTCAGGGCTGTGAGCGGTGAGGCGGACGCCGCGATCGGGCCAGACCCGCTCGGCACGCATTCCGCTACGACCAGTTCAAAAATGAGGCCTGATTCGGGATCGGATGGGTCGAGCGCAAGGCGCCGTGAGCCCGAGCTGTCTGTCGACAGCGAGCGGCGAGAGGCAACGCAGCGATCGGGCCATCCGGCCCGAATCAGCGGCGTTCGGGGAGTGGGGCGGAGTAGGACACGCCGCTGTCGAGCCCGAACGCCGTGTGGAGCGCCCGCGCGGCACGCTCCATCTCCGTGCCGGGGATGATCACCGAGATCCGGATCGTGGATGTCGAGATCATCTCGATGTTGACCCCTTCGTCGGCCAGCACGCGGAACATCTTGGCGGCGATCCCGGGGGACGATTTCATGCCGGCGCCGACGAGCGACACCTTGGCGATGTCGTCGTCGTGAGTGACCGCTTCGGCGCCGACCTCGTCGGCGACGCGCTGCACGATCGTCTCCGACTGCGCCATGTCGGCCATCGGCATCGTGAAGCTGATGTCGGTCTTGCCCTCCGTCGACGTGTTCTGCACGATCATGTCGACGTTGACGTTGGCGTCGGCGAGTGGCTCGAACAGCGCCGCCGAGATCCCCGGTCGGTCGGGCACACCGAGCACAGTGACCTTGGCTTCGGTCATGTCGGTGACGACGCCGGAGATGATCGGATCTTCCACGGAGGGCTCCTCGTTGCTGACCAGCGTGCCGGGCTCCCAGGTGAAAGCCGAACGCACGTGGAGGGGGACATCATGATTGCGGGCGAACTCGACCGACCGCATGGCGAGCACCTTCGACCCGGCACCGGCCATCTCGAGCATCTCGTCGAAGTGGACCTTGGCGAGTTTGCGGGCCTGGGGGACGATTCGAGGGTCGGCCGTGAACACGCCGGTGACGTCGGTGTAGATCTCGCAGGCGTCGGCCTCCATCGCCTGGGCGAGGGCGGAGGCGGTGAGGTCGGACGCCCCGCGGCCCATCGTGGTGATCTCGCGGTCGGTGCTGACCCCCTGGAACCCGGCGATCACACAGACTTTGCCCTCGGCCAGCGACTGGCGGACCCGGTCGCCCCTGACCTCGATGATCTTCGCCTTGCGGTGGGTGGTGTCGGTGATGATGCCGACCTGGCTCCCGGTGAAACTGATCGCATCGATGCCGCGATCGGCGAGTGCCATCGTCATGAGTGCGGCGGTCTGACGTTCGCCGGTCGTGAGCAGCATGTCCATCTCTCGACCCGACTGGGTCTTGGACACCGAATCGGCGAGCGCGATCAGGTTGTCGGTCGCCCGGCCCATCGCCGACACGACGACGATCACGTCGTTGCCGCGCTTGCGGGTGATCGCCACGTTGTCGGCGCACGCCCGGATCCGGTCGGGGTCGGCGACGGACGTGCCGCCGTACTTCTGAACGATCAGTGCCACGGGTATCGGAGCCTATTCGTTGGAGGCCCGACATCAGGAGACGGTTCGCCCATGCTCCGCCGGCGTACCGCCGGTGCCAGTCGGGGCGGGCGGTTCGGTTGTCGGCCTTGGCGGGCCGTGAGGCTGCTCAGTCCTCGGACGACGATGCGACGGTCATCGAGACGACCTCGAACTCGAGCAGGCTCGCCCCGGTCGCGACCGCGTGCTGTGGCTTGGCCTCACCTTTGCCGTCGTCTTCATGCGTGTTGCGATGCTGCTGCTGGAATGCTTGGCCGTCACGCCACGCCTGGAACGCTGCTTCCGATTCCCAGCGGGTGACCACGAAGTACCGTTCGTCGCCGGCGGTCGGGCGAAGCAGCATGAACTCCTCGAACCCCGGCTCCTTGTCGACCATCCCGGCACGGGCGGCGAATCGGGCTTCCAGTTCCTCACCCTTGCCGGGGGGAACCTCGATGGCGTTGATCTTGACGACGGACATGTGTCCATGGTGCTCGATCCCGGGGCCGTCCACAACGCGGGCCCTGCGCCAGGTCGAGGCCGGTCACCAGTCGATGCCGGTGTACAACCCGGTGACCGGCAGCAGCGTGACCGACGCATCCGCCAGAACCGGCGGCGGCAGCGCGTCGTCGTACGCGACGATGACGTGACCGCCGGCCGATACCCCGACGCTCACGAACGACTCGGACGAAACCATGAGCGAGGGGGTCGGCGACGCCGGGTCGATCCGGAACACATCGCTGCTGCCCTCGTCGCCGAAGGACATGACGATCAGCGCACTGCCGGCCGTCGCCACCGGGTTCAGACCGGGGATGTCGGCCACGACGGGAGCCGACCCGATGTCGGTCAGCGCTGACGGGTCGAGGCGGTGCACCGCACCGCTCCAGGTCGACGCGAGCAGCGAACCGTCGATGTCGAAGCCGACCCAGGTGAGCGCGTTCGGGTCGTCCTCTGCGGTCGGCAGCACGGCGAGGGTCCGGTCGGTGCGCGCGCCGGTCATGAGGTCGATCACGACGACCGTGTCGTACGGCGTGAGGACGAACATCTCGGGTGCGGTCGGGTCGGGCAGGCACTGCGACGCCTCGATGTACGCCAGATGGGTGCCGGTCGAATCGATCGCCGGCGCCCAACCCGGTCCGATGTAGGTGCGCTCGCCGGTGGCGAGGTCGGCGACGAACACGCTGCCGGCCGATGTCTCGCACGAGTACCAGGAGTCCTCGATGGCTTCGGCGAAGTACAGCTGCGACCGGTCCGGCGTGAGCGCGAACACGACCGGGTACGTCGCGTCAGGCGCGAAACCTTCGGTGACGACGCGAACGGTGGCCCCGCTGGCGACGTCGCGCTCGAGCAGGTCCTGGCGGTCCACGGTGAATGCCGTCGCCGGTGCAGGCCCGCGACTGTCGGGCGATGGCGTCGTGGGCGCGGTTGATGTGTCCGGAGGTGAGGTGGACGCAGCGGTCGACGGTGGGACCGTGCCCGGTGGCGAGGTCGACGGCACGGTCAGCGGCAAGGTCGACGGCACGGTCGACGGCGTGGTCAACGGCACGGTTGCGGACGTTGACGTCGCCACGACCGGCTGGGCGTCCGGCGCCGTGGTCGCCGTCGTGGCGACCGAGGTTTGCGATTGGGGCGACACCAACTCGGTCTCGCGCCCGCACCCGGACGCAAGAACGGCGAGCGTGACGGCGAACGTGGCGGCGGCGATCCGGTCGCCGACCTGTGCGTTGATCCGACCGTTCATGACATCCTCCCCGAGCCGGCCCGGCCAGTACCGTACCTTCGCACAGGCACCGCTGGCCACGCACCCGCTGACAAGGCACCGTTGGCCGCGCACCGTTGGCCGCGCACCGCTGACCTCGGCGCGGTCGGAACATTCCAGGAGGGTGACAGATCGGAACAAATCTGTCAGAATGGATGGATGACGACGCTCGCCGCTCCCGCCGACGCCCCCACCGATGTGGTGCCGCACATCATCACCGAGTTGCCCGGTCCCAAGGCTCGCGTCGTGATCGAGCAGGACGAAGCGGTCTCCAGCCCGTCACTCACCCGCGTGTATCCGCTCGTCGTCAGCCACGGGCGCGGCGCCGTCATCGAAGACGTCGACGGCAACCGCTTCCTCGACTTCAATGCCGGCATCGGCGT
>JBDSBE010000067.1:0-23710 GCA_039921745.1 Ilumatobacteraceae bacterium
GTGTAGCGACCGCTGTGCCCGCAAATACGACGACGAGCGCGCCCGTTATCAGCAAACCGCGCATTGGGTGACGCATCATTTGGTTCCTCCAAGGAGCTGGGATCGGGAGCCAGCCCGTCGCTGACCCGTCGAGTCAATTTGTACTCCTGTGGTGCATGTTTGTCCACCAAACGTGTCACTCTGTAGCACACCCGGATAGCGCTCACCGTTGTCCTGTCGGCGACAGTGACGCAGGGGGCGCGCTGGTCACTCCGGGATCCGGCGGCCGTCGTTCAGCCCGTGCGATCCCTGTCGGTGAGTGGCGAATCGCTCGGCCGATCGAGCGCAGCGGATTCGCCCGTCGCCAGCGGGCGACGAACCTCGTCGACGTCGATCGGACCCGTTCGCGTTCGAGGTCGGCTGATCCCGAACCGCTGCCGGGCGGTCACCAATGCGCCGTAGGACACGCCGATCTCGTCGGCCACCTCTGCCGATCGTGCGGCCAAGGTCGAACCGTTCACGCAGCCGGTCGGCGTCGTGCAGTCGCGGGAACCGCAGCTCGTCATCGTCGTAGAAAACCGAATGCAGGCCCATCCGCTGTGCTCTGCGATGCGCCGTCGACGGTGAACAACCGAGGGCGTCGGCGATCTCGCTGAAGGTCCGACCCTGCTCGAACAGTCGCCGCACGTCGTCGTCGTCGTCCACGTTGCCCACCGCCCACCACGGTAGACGGTGGGCGCAACGCCCCGACTCGACCCGAGCGAGTGGAACCAATCATCGTTGGTCCCCCCGTTGGTCCCCTCAACTAGCCCAAGAACTGACCAGGGGACGAATTCCCTGGTCGAAGTGGTCGGGCTGACAGGATTCGAACCTGCGACCCCTTGTCCCCCAGACAAGTGCGCTAACCAAGCTGCGCTACAGCCCGTACGAGCCTTGCGGCACGTGTGGAATGGGCGATCTTATCGACCCCGCCGTCCGATTCGCTCGTGACCGTGAAATCGACCGGGCTGCAAACGTCCGGGTCGACACGTCGACTCACGTCAGGATCTGGACGAATCTCCACCCGAGGTACACCACGGTGAGTACGACGAGCAGCTTGAAGTGCCAGGGCGCTGACTCCTCGTGCGCGATCTGCGCAGCCTGCTGCTCGGGTTCGCCGACCTCTCCGCCGCACACCGGGCACGTCCCGTCCTGGTTCATCGCCGTCGGTGCGTGGTACTTGGCACACGCTTCACACCAGGGCACTAATCGACCTTCTTGCGGATCCTGAGCTTGATCGGCGTCGCGCCGAACCCGAAGGCCTCCTTGATCTTTCGTTCCAGGTACTTCACGTGGTGATGCGGGAGCTCGCGGTTCACGAACAGCGTGAACGTCGGCGGGTCGGTCGCCCCCTGTACGGCATACAGCACCCGCGCTCCCCCGCCGGCCGGTGACTGCTGCTGGGCCTTGATGATGACCTTGTTGACATCTCGGGTCGGTACACGGCGGTGATACTGCTCGATCGCCTCCTGCAGGCGGGGTCGCAGCTTGTGCACGTTCTTGCCGCTCAGCGCCGAGATCTTGATGACCGGCGCATCGCCGAGAAAGGCGAGCTTGCGGATGACGTCCGCTTCGACCTCGTGGCGGCGCTCGATGTCGTCGACGAGTTCCCACTTGTTCAACAAGATGACGATCGGACAGCCGGAGGCGTCGACCCGCTCGGCGAGGCGCTGATCCTGACCCGTCACGCCGTCGACCGCGTCGACGATCAGCAAAGCGATGTCGGCGTCGTCGATCGCTCGCAGTGCCCGGACGAACGAGTAGTACTCGGCCGAGTCGTCGATCCGGCCCTTCTTGCGCATTCCGGCCGTGTCGATGAACACGATCGGGCCGTCGTCGGTCTCCACGAGGGTGTCGATCGCGTCTCGGGTGGTGCCGGCCATGTCATGGACCACCGACCGGTCCGCGCCGACGAGGCGGTTGAACAGCGTGCTCTTGCCGACGTTCGGGCGGCCGACGATGGCGACCCGCGGCGGGCGTGCGTCGTCGGGTGACCAGACGTCGAGCTCGTCATCGGAGACCCACTGACCGTCGTCGACGGGTTCGGTGTACACCGCCTTGTCGCCGAGCCGTTCGAGCACCATGTCGAGCAGGTCGCCGGCCCGTCGGCCGTGCAGTGCACTGACCGGCACGCCTTCGCCGAGGCCGAGCGACAAGAACTGCCACATCTCCTCTTCGCGGCGATTGTTGTCGGCCTTGTTCCCGACGACGATCACGTTGTGGGCGCCACGGCGGAGCCAGTCTGCGACGTGCTCATCGTCTTCGATCGTGCCGACGCTCGCGTCGACGACGAACAGCACCAGGTCGGCGCCATCGACCGCAGCTTCGACCTGTCGCGACACCTTCTCGTCGAGTTCGGAACCTTTCGGCATCCAGCCGCCCGTGTCGATCACGTTGAACTTGACGCCGAGCCAGTCGGCCTCGAGTTCCTTGCGGTCGCGGGTGACGCCGGGACGGTTCTCCACGATCGCTGCCTGTTCGCCGATGATCCGGTTGAACAGGGTGCTCTTCCCCACGTTCGGGCGTCCGACGATGACGACCGTGGGGAGCTCTGACGTCGTCTCGACGGGATCCATGACGCTCATGCTGCCTGCTCCAGAGCATTTCGCAACGCAATCCCGTCCGTCGGCACGATCTCGACCGGCCTGGGGAGGTCGTCGACCGAGAGCCCGTCGAGGAATCGGCCGTCGTCGGAGAGGCACACGTCAGGCAGGAGATAGCGGTCACCCATCGGCTCGTCGCTCAAAACTCGCCGCAGATCCTCGCCGGTCATCAGTCCGGTCACGCCCGTGTTGCCCCCGAAGAACTGGTTCTCGACCGGGACCACCCGGATGTCGTGGCGACCGAGCCGTTCGATCAGCGGAGTGATGACCTGGGCGCCGAACGGGCCCGTCAGCACCCCGATCGCGGCGTTGCGGCGCGGGCTCACCGACACGGGCTGGACCACGTCGGCCGACGGTGATCGCAGGCCCGTATATGCAGCCGGGTTGGCCGGCAGGTCGACGGCGGCGAAGAACCCGCTGCGGACGCCCGTGGCCTCGACCGCCACGCCCTCGAACTCGCGCTCGAAGGTGCGCGCCATCCCGATCCCGTCCTCGTGCATCGGAAAGCCCTCGTACGCGTCGGCATCAGGGAACTCGCGAGCCGTCATCAGGTAGTACTCGTCGGCTGCGAACACCATGCGGCGGCCGATCACATCGAGGAACGTCTGCTGCCAGCTCTCGACGATGTCGACGACCCGGTGTGCCTCGTCATCGGTGTGGAGCCGCATTGCCGATTCGCCGTTGAACTTGGACAGTCCGAGCGGGACGACCGCGATCGACTCCAGATCCGGAAACCGGTCGAGCACGCCGGCCAACGTGTCGTCGAGCACGTCGCCGTCGTTGACCCCGGGACACACGACGACCTGACCGCGAACCTCGATGTCGTGATCGAGCAGTGCCCGCAACCATCGCAGGCTCATCCCGCCGCGCTGATTCTTGAGCATCCGGTTGCGCACGTGGTGGTCGGTGGCATGGATCGACACGTGCAACGGTGACAACCGTTCGGTGACGACGCGTTCGAGGTCCGACTCGGTGAATCTGGTCAGCGTCGTGAAGTTCCCGTAGAGAAAACTGAGGCGGTAGTCGTCGTCTTTCAGGTACAGGCTGCGGCGCATCCCCTTCGGCAACTGGTAGATGAAGCAGAACTCGCAGTGGTTGTCGCAGGTGCGTACCCGGTCGAATACGGCTGACTGCACTTCGATCCCGAGCGATTCGCCGGCCCGCTTCGGCACGTCGACATCGAGTTCGAGCCCGTTGCGCAGCACATCCAGAGAAATGTCGGCTTCGTCGGTGAACATCTGCCACTCGATCACGTCGCGAGGTACTTGACCGTCGACTCGCCCGATCTCGTCTCCGGGGCGGAGCCCGGCCCGCGCAGCCGGGGAATCCGGCGCGACGGAGACGACGAGAGGTGCTGACATGGCCGAGCCAGGCTATCGGCGGGCGCGTCCGGAGTCCGGCGGTGGGCCCGGTACTCTGACGGGCACATGAACGTTGACCGCGTCCTTCTGGCCGAACCGCGCGGGTTCTGCGCCGGGGTCGAGATGGCGATCAAAGCGCTGGCGTGGATGGTCCGCTCGTTCGAGCCGCCGATCTACTGCTACCACGAGATCGTCCACAACAAGATCGTCGTCGAGCGGTTCGAACGCCAAGGTGTCGTCTTCGTCGACGACATCGCCGACGTGCCCGAGGGCTCACCGATCATGCTCTCGGCGCACGGCTCTGCTCCCGACGTCGTTTCAGCGGCCCAGTCGCGGGGCAGCTTCGTCGTCGACTCCGTCTGTCCGCTCGTCACGAAGGTGCACCACGAGGTCAAGGTTCGCGCCGGCAAGGGATTCCGCATCGTGTACGTGGGCCACGAGGGCCACGAAGAGGCAGTCGGCACGATGGCCGTGGCGCCTGACGCGATCGCCAGGGTCGAGTCGGTCGCCGAGGTCGACGACCTGCCGGCATTCGACGAACCCGTCGCGCTACTCGCACAGACCACCCTCTCGCATCGCGATTGGGAAGGCGTCGCCGTGCGGGTCAAGGAACGGTTTCCCGACGTCTGGACGCCAGGTCGCAGCGACCTGTGCTTCGCCACGACCAACCGACAGTCGTCGCTGCTCGCAATTGCGCTGCGATGCGACGCGATCGTGGTGATCGGGTCGTCCAACTCGTCGAACACCCGGGCCCTCGAGCAACTGGCGATCGAGGCCGGCTGCGAACGCGTCTACCGGATCAACGAAGCCGATCAGCTCCCGGACGACCTCAGCGGGGTGGTCGGCGTGACGGCTGGAGCGTCGGCCCCCGAAGAACTGGTGGAGTCGGTGCTCGATCGTCTGGCACCGACCCACGGAGTCGAACTCGTCCGGATCACCGAAGAAGACGAGTACTTCCCGCCGCCGCGCAACATCCGTGAGCTGCAGTCGTCGATCGAACTTGCGTCGACGGCGATGCTGGGTGGCTCGATCCTGGCCCGACCCGGCATGGACGATCGAAGCCTGCCCGCCAGCGAAGTCCTCGCCGCACTGGCGACCTGAGGCCGGTTCGACTCGTGCTCTCGCCGACGCTGACGACGATCCGGCTGTTCGTGCATGTCCTGGCGGCGTCGGTGTGGGTCGGCGGTCAGATCGTGCTCGCCGGCCTGGTGCCGAGCCTGCGGCGTGAATACCCAGATGCGACCGCTCTCGTCGCTCGCGGATTCGCCCGGATTGCGTGGCCGGCGTTCGCGGTGATCGTGGTCACCGGGTTGTGGAACCTCACCGAGGTCGACGTGTCCAACACGACGACGGCGTACCAGATCACGCTGTTCGTGAAGATCACCCTCGCCATCGTGAGCGGCGCTGCGGCGGCCGTCCATCAGGTCGGCACCAGCAAGGTCGCACTCGCGGTCGGCGGGGCGTTGGGCCTGCTGGCTGCCCTGGGCGCGATGTTCTGCGGCTATCTCCTGACGACCGGGTCGTGAACGGTCGGCAGCGACGGCTGATGCCGGCGCTGCGTTCGCGCCAGGTCAACCTGGTCCTGGCGATCGCGGTCGGAGGTCTCCTGGTGACCGGTCTGGTCTCATGGGCCGTCGGTACCGGGTGGAATCGGTGGTGGGCGGTGGCCCACGGTGTGTTCGGCTTCACGGTCGTCGTGCTCACCCCGATCAAGTCGTCGACATCGGTGCGCGCCGGATTGCGTCGGCGGCGTCCGTCACGCTGGCTCTCGATCGCACTCGGCGTGCTGGTGCTGAGTGCGGCCGTGCTGGGCGTCCTCCATTCGACGGGGCTGTGGCACGGTCACGGATACTGGTCACCGCTGTGGTGGCACGTCGCGACTGCGTTCGCTGCCGCGCCGATCGTCGTCTGGCACATGGCATCCCGTCCGGCTCGCCCCCGCCGCACCGATCTCGATCGCCGTCTGCTGCTGGGGACAGGCGTACGGGTGCTCAGCGCAACAGCGATCGTGTTCGCGGTGGAGAGCTTCTCACGCGTCGTCGGGTTGGCGGGTGCGCATCGCCGGTTCACCGGTTCGTACCCGATCGGCTCGTATGACCCCGACACGATGCCGACCGTGTCGTGGATCGACGACGCCACACCCGAGATCGACCCGGCCGACTGGCCGCTCCGCATCGCGGGTGAGCAGGTCGATGTCGAGGCGCTACGAGCCCGATGCACCCCGGTCACCGCCACGCTCGATTGCACGGGCGGGTGGTACAGCACACACGAGTGGGACGCGGTGAGCGTGGCCGATCTGCTCGGGAACCCGTCGCAGCGGAGCTTCATCGTCACCTCGGCAACCGGCTATCGGCGCGTGTATCCCATGTCGGACGCCTCGTGCGTGTTCGTCGCGGTCGGCTATGACGGCCGACCGTTACGGCCAGGCCACGGCGCGCCCGCCCGGCTGATCGCACCCGGCCGACGCGGGCCGTGGTGGGTGAAGTGGGTGGTCGACATCGACCCGATCGACCGGCCGGCGTGGCTGCAACTGCCGTTTCCCGCGACATGACTTCCTACGACATGACCGGCCCGGGTTGACGGTGCCGGTACCGTTCGTCGCATGTCCGACTCTGAGCTGCATCCCGAACCGATCGTGGTCGCGTCCTATGCCGACCGTGGCGAGGCCGAGGTCACCAAGGCCCACCTGGCCGACAATGGGATCCACGCCGAGATCGTCGACGAGGTCGAGGGCGGCACGGTGCCGGTCGACGGCGAACTGGGGGTCCTGGTGCTCGTCCCTGCGGCCGATGCCGACATCGCCCGCCAGGTGCTCTCCGGCTGATCGTCGACACGGTCCGGGCACATCAATCGACCACATCACCCGGGCGAGTGGCTTTCAAGAAATCCTCAAGAATTTCCAATCCATGGGCTGGTCGGCGACGAAACTTGCGAAAGCCACACAACAGGAGGTTGCTGCCATGGACATATCTCGTCGAGGACTGCTCGGAGGTGGTGCAGCGCTCGCAGGTGTCGGCGCCGTGACCGCGCTGACACAGGGTGGTGCCAGCGTCTTGGCGGCACCGCTCACCGCCGCCGAGCTGGAGGCGCTCGACATCCCGGTGATCCTGTCGGTCACAGACGCGAAGCGTGGCACGCTCGAGGTGCTGATCGGCGAACAGGCCGTGGAATTCACCGACCGCAGCCTGGTCGCCAAACTCGCTCGCGTCGCCCGAAAGGAAGCCGTCTGATGTCCTCCCATCGCGAAGCACCGTCGATCTCGAAAGATCCGGTCGCCGACAACACCGACCTCTATGCATTCCGGACCCCCAGTGAGACAGTCACGATCATCGCCAACTTCCTGCCGTCCCAGGCCCCGAACGGTGGCCCGAACTTCTACGAATTCGACGACGAGGTCTTGTACGAGATCCACGTCGACAACAACGGCGATGCACTCGATGACGTCACCTTCCAGTTCCGGTTCAAGACCGTCAATACGAACCCGAACACCTTTCTGTACAACACCGGGCAGATCGACACACTCGACAGCCAGGCTTGGAACCGCCGCCAGACCTACACACTCACCCGGGTGATCGGCGACCAGACGGTTCAACTCGGCACCAACCTGCCGTGCCCACCCGTCAACATCGGACCGCGTTCGACGCCGAATTATGAGGCGGCCCTCGCCTCGGAGGCGGTCAAGACGCTGAACACGGGAGGTTCGACCACCACCGTGTTCGCCGGTCAGCGCGCCGACCCATTCTTCGTCGATCTCGGGTCGATCTTCGATCTCGGCACGCTCCGCCCGTTCCAGGATCTGCATCTGCTGGCGACCGCCGCCGCTGACGGGGTGGATGCACTCGCACAGTCGAACGTCCACACGATTGCGATCCAGGTTCCGATCGCGTCGCTCACGAAGAGCGGCCAGGTGCCGATCGACGTGATGGACCCCGGCGCAACGATCGGGATCTACGCCTCGGCGTCGCGTCAGCGCAACCTGCAGATCAAGAACGGGCGGCGCCAGTCGGTCGGGCCATGGGAGCAGGTGTCACGACTCGGGAACCCGCTCTTCAACGAAGTGCTCGTCCCGCTCGCCCGCAAGGACGAATGGAACGCGACGAAGCCCGTCAATGACGCGTCGTTCGCCAGGTACGTGTTGCAGCCGGAGCTGGCGAAGCTGCTGCCGGTTCTCTACCCGAACAACGTGTTCCCGAACCTCGCCCAGCTCACCGCCGATCGCGCCGACCTGGCGGCGATCCTGCTGACCGGTATCCCGACGGGGGTCGTGCCCGGGTTCCAGAACTACACGGGCCAGGTCCAGGCCGATCTCCTGCGCCTCAACGTCGCCGTTCCGGCTTCCACCGGATCACAGAGTCCCTTCGGTCTCCTCGGCGGCGATCTCGACGGCTACCCGAACGGTCGCCGGCTCGCGGACGACGTCACCACGATCGAACTGCGCGCCGTCGCCGGCGTCACCTACCAGTTGGTGATGCCCGACTACGCCCCCGACGGTGCCGCTACGCTGATCGAGGACGGGACGCGGGACAACCCAGGTCGCACCTTGCTCGGCCGCTTCCCGTACGTCGGCACGCCGTACAGCGGGTACGACGTCGGCTCGTGAGCGCGCACGACCACGACGGGCACGACCACAGCTGGCGCGAGGAGAACCCTGCTCCGGGCCCGGCGTCGATGCTCGACATCGGTGGCGACATCGGTGCGGCCACCGTGGTACTCACCGACGACACAAGGTCGGGTGAGCTGATGGCGTGCCCGCGCGGTCGGCCCGCCGATCACTTTCACACCGGCGTGCACCGGCGACCCGCTGGTGACGTCGAGGCGTGGATCGCAGTCTTCCCATCGATCAGCGAAGGCGAGTACTCGTTGCTGACCGACGACGGGTGCGAACACACGCCGTTCACTGTGGTCGGTGGCGAGGTCACCACGCTCTCGATGTCGAACGCCTGCGACCTCGTCGACCGCTGAACGTTCGACACGGCACCGATCCGTGTCGCGGTTTTCGTCGCATGGCGACAAGAATCGCGACACGGCGGCCGGTGTCAGGTCAGTTTCGGGGGACCTGACTCCACGGCACGTCGCGGTCGACGCGGACATCGCCCGGCAGGCCGAGCACGCGCTCGCCGAGGATGTTCTGCATGACCTCGGTCGTGCCACCCTCGATCGAGTTCGCCCGTGAGCGCAGGAACTTCTTCTGCAGCGAGTCCGCGCCCATCGTCATCTCGGGTCTGACCATCTCGTAGCTGCCGTAGAGCATTCCCTCGGCCCCCATCAGATCGACCATCGCCTCGTAGATCGCCTTGTTCAGGTTGGCCGACTCCATCTTGCCGATCGAACCCTCCGGGCCTGGGTCGCCGATCCGCCGGTTCTGGTTCGCCCGGATGTTCGTCAGGCGATGGACCTCGGCACGAATCCACAACGCTGCCACACGGTCGCGGGTCGCACGATCCTGACGTTCCGGCAGGAGGGAGGCCCACACCGCCAGGAGTTCGGCGATCGTGCCAGAACCCTGCGCGGGGATCGAACCGCCGATCGAGGTGCGTTCGTTCATCAAGGTGGTCAGCGACACCCGCCATCCGTCGCCGGGGTTGCCCAGAAGCTCCTCGTGCGGGATCCGGGTGTCGGTGAAGTACACCTCGTTGAACTCCGCCTCGCCGGTCATCTGCCGCAGCGGACGGGTCTCGACCGTGTCGGCCTGCATGTCGACGACGAACGCCGTCAGACCGGCGTGCTTCACGGCCTCCGCATCCGTCCGGACCACCAGCAGACCCCACCTCGACACGTGCGCGAGCGTCGTCCACACCTTCTGTCCGTTGACGATCCACTCGTCGCCGTCACGCACCCCCTTCGCCGACAACCCGGCGAAGTCGGAGCCGGACCCGGGTTCGGAGAACAGCTGACACCAGATCTCCTCGCACGTGAACAGCGGGCGCAGGTACCGCTGCTTCTGCGCATCGCTCCCCCACACGTGGAGCGTCGGCCCGCACATCCCGTAGCCGATCGGATTTCGGGCCATGCTGGACGGGCCGCCCTCGGCGCGCACCCGGTCGTTCACGAGGCGCTGCAGCTTCGGGTTGAGGCCCAGGCCGCCGAGGCCTTCGTCGAAGTGGACCCATGCGAGTCCCAGGTCGAACTGGGCACGCAGGAAGTCGGTCGCAGGTGTGGACGACGGTGGATGGGTTTCGATCAGGTGCTCGACCAGATCCGAGACCTGCCGCTCGTCGGCCGTCAACGTCGATTCGATCACCGTCATGTCGGTCACGGTACCGAGCGCCGGTCCTCGCCGGCGAGACATGCCGCGCATCGGCTGTTCGCCCTGGCACACTCAGAGCCGATGCGCTACTGCCTCACCGCCGCGCGACTCCTCGTCGGCTTCGGGCCGGTTCTGATCACCGCTGCATGTGTCTCGGACGGGCCGCAGGAGACCGACGGCACGTCGACGGTCGACGACACCTCACCGATCTCGGTGACGGTCCCGCCGACACGGGGCACGCCATTCTGCGTCGCCATGATCGACCTGTCGGACACGATCCTCGGCGATCGAGAGGTCGACGCGAAAGCGCTCATCATCGAGACGTATCGGTCGATCGCCAGTGAGGCGCCCAGCGAGATCGCCGGCGACTTCGCAGCCGTGCTCACCGAACTGGAAACCGGCGTCACCGCTCCGACTCTGCCGCCCGTCACCCAACCGACCCAGGGCCGACCGCCACAGAACACCGTGCCGGGCACGACGACCGGTGCAGCGACGGCGACCGTCGCCGACGGTTCGTCCGAGTTCTTCTTCGGTGGGTCGACTCCGGCCGAACGGGTCAATGACTACGTGGCGTTCGCGTGCCGAGATTCGGAGAACAATCCGGGCCCGCCGGCCACGCAACCGCTCGTCGACGCACCCGACGGAGGCTGACCGACTCAGTTCAGCAGCGCCAGCGCGGCGACCGCATCATCGTGCTCCGAAGCGAACTCCGGGAGCGCCTGGCGTGCAGCCATCACGACCGCGAGCCGGATGCCGTCGTCACGCCGGTCACACGACAGTTTGAGGTTATTGAGCATGCGGGCGACGATCAGACGCGGCGGCGACGGGTCCAGGTAGGTCTCCGACCACTGCGTCGCCCCGAGCCGGACGAGGAGCTCGCGACACTGGTCGCGGGTTCGCTCGGGCTGTCGATGGAACGGGTCGGCGAACCACTGCGGGTCATCGGGGTCGCCAACGAGGAAGTGGCCGGGCATTCCGACGCCGGTCAGATGCACCCCGACACGCCTGGCGATCTCGACGGCGACGACGGCGAGGGTGATCGGCATCCCGCGCCGTTCGGCCACGACCCGGTCGACGCAGGAGTTTTCCCAGCGGTGGTAGCGGGTCGGATCGCCTTCGAAACCGGCGTCGTGGACGAGGTACCGCATGACGCCCTCGCGGGTCGGCGTCGGGCACCGACCGGCCAACTCGTCGAGCTCGGCCATGGCCCCGATCAGGTCCAGATCCGGCTGGAGCGCCTTGGACAGTGTCAGCGTCATCTCGTCGAGCGTGGCGTCCGATCGCGACATCGCCTCCGCGAACGGAGCAACGCGTTCCTGGACTTCCGACGGCGACGTTCGACCCACAGCGCGACCGTACCGTCGGCTACCGTCCGCGGCCATGTACCCCGGATCGCATCTCGACACCCACGCCGAACGACCCGCCGTGATCATGGCGTCGACGGGCGCCTCCCAGACCTTCGCCGAGCTGAACGCCGCCGCCAACCAACTGAGCCGACTGTTCCGATCGGCCGGGCTCCAGCCGGGAGACCATGTCGCAGTGTGCATGGAAAATCATGCCCGGTACCTCGAGATCCTCTGGGGGTGCGAATACGCAGGTCTCATCTACACGGCTGCATCGTCGCGGCTCACGACCGAGGAGCTGTCCTACATCGTCAACGACTGCGGCGCACGGGTCTACATCACGTCCCACTCCCTGGCGCCCCAGGCGGCAGCACTCGTCGACGAGAGCCCCGCCGTCGAACTCAGACTGATGCTCGACGGAGTGATCGACGGATACGAACCCTTCGAGTCCTCGGTCGCCGCACAGTCTGCGGAGCCCCTCGACGACCGGGTCGCGGGCACCGACATGCTGTATTCGTCGGGGACGACCGGCAGACCGAAGGGCGTGCTGCCGGCCTACGAAGCGGTCCCGTTGGAGGACAAGATCACCGGCGTGGGCGGGATGCTCAGCGTGCTGTTCGGCATGGACGACACCAAGGTGTATCTCTCCCCCGCCCCCCTGTATCACGCCGCTCCCCTCCGGTTCTGCATGTCCGCGATCGCAATCGGCGCGACCGTCGTGGTGATGGACCGGTTCGATGCCGAGGGATACCTGAACGCACTGGAGCGGTACCGGGCGACGCACAGCCAGGTGGTCCCGACGATGTTCGTGCGCATGCTCAAGCTGCCCCAAGCGACGCGCGACCGCTACGACGTGTCATCGATCGAGTGCGTCATCCATGCGGCCGCGCCGTGCCCCGTGCCCGTGAAGCAGCAGATGATCGACTGGTGGGGGCCGGTGCTGCACGAGTACTACGCCGGTACTGAAGGCAACGGGTTCGTCTACTGCAACAGCCCGATGTGGCTCGCCCACGAAGGCACCGTCGGCACACCGATCAACTGTGTCGTACGGATCGTCGGCGACGACGGCGAGGAGGTGCCTCCGGGTGGGTCGGGAACGATCTACTTCGAGGGCGGCTCGACGTTCGAATACCACAACGACCCCGAAAAGACGGCCGGATCACGCCATCCGAAGGGTTGGTCGACGCTCGGCGACGTCGGCTACCTCGACGACGACAACTTCCTGTACCTGACCGACCGCAAGGCGTACATGATCATCACGGGCGGGGTGAACGTCTACCCGCAGGAGGCCGAGAACGTCCTGACGATGCACGATGCCGTCATCGACGTCGCCGTCTTCGGTGTGCCGAACGACGACTTCGGCGAAGAGGTCAAAGCAGTCGTGCAGCCGCGCACGATGCCGACCGACACGGACGCGGAGGCCAAGCTCGCAGGCGAATTGATCCAGTACTGCCGGACCCACCTCGCCGACGTCAAATGTCCTCGCTCGATCGACTTCCGCGACGAACTCCCCCGCCATCCCACCGGCAAGCTCTACAAGCGCCTCCTGAAGGACGAGTACTGGCGAGCCGCCGGGCGCAGCATCTGATCGGCCACACTGGGACGATGCACCCGTTCCTGGAGTGGCCCGGAACCCTCGCGTTCGCCCATCGCGGTGGCGCCTCGGTCAACCCGGAGAACACGATGTCGGCGTTCCAGCACGCGGTCGACCTCGGCTTCACCTACCTCGAGACCGATGTCCACGCGACGCGTGACGGCGTCCTGCTCGCATTCCACGATTCCGAACTCGATCGCACCACAGACCGAACCGGCGTGATCAACGACCTGCCCTGGGCGGAGGTGCGAGCCGCGCGCGTCGATGGTCGCGAGGCGATCCCGCTGTTCGACGATCTCCTCGAACAGTTTCCCGACTGCCGGATCAACATCGACTGCAAGGCCGACACGGCGGTCGACGCCCTGGTCTCCTCGCTCCGCCGTCACAACTGCCTCGACCGTGTGCTCGTGGGGGGCTTCAGCGATGCGCGGCTCCGGCGACTGCGTGGCGTGTTCGGCGATGCGCTGTGCACCAGCTTCGGCCCGCGTCAGATCGCCGCGCTGCGCACGACCGGCAGGGTGCCGGGAGGCGGACAGGCCGCCCAGGTGCCGGTCAGTTCAGGGCCGGTGACGATCGTCACCGAAGCGTTCGTCGAGCGTGCGCATCGACTCGGCCTGCACGTCCACGTGTGGACGGTCGACGACCCCGCGGAGATGATCCGGCTACTCGACCTCGGCGTCGACGGGATCATCACCGACGAACCCCAGGCGCTCAAGGCGGTCCTCGTCACTCGCGACGACTGGCACCAACTCGGGTCCTGACCTGGTCGGTGCGACTCAGGCGCCGACTTCGGCGATGTGCACGATGGCGTCGCCCCGATTGACGAGCGGCGCCTCGAGGCGACCGATCACGATCCCGTCGCGGGCCGCCTTGATCACCGACAGCTGACGTCCGAACGAGTTCGAGATCACGCCGACTCGGTCGTTCGTGACCACCCGATCACCCAGCTCGCATTCGATCCTGACGATGCCCGAACGGCCGGCGCGGACCCACCCGGTCTTGCGTGACTCGACCGATGTCGGTGCGGGGGTGGTCGGTTCGTCGATCATCTGGAGCGACGCCAGCACCCGCAGCACGCCCGACACACCGGCTTCGATCGCCCAGTGGTCGAAGCGCAGCGCCTCGCCGCCCTCGTACAGCAGGACTGCAGCGCCGTGCTCGCGGGCGGCGTGGCGGAGGGACCCGTCGCGAGTTCGGGCGTGGATCATGACGGGCGCCCCGAACGTCTCGGCCAGCGCCCGTGTGCGCTCGTCGTCGAGATCGGCGCGAATCTGGGGCAGATTGCTGCGATGGTCCGAGCCGGTGTGCAGATCGATCCCGACGTCGCACGGGGCGACGACCTCGGTCATGAGGAGGTGGGCGATCCGACCGGCGAGCGAGCCGCGTGACGAACCCGGGAACGAGCGGTTCAGATCGCGTCGATCCGGGAGGTACCGGTCGCCGTTCATGAACCCCAACACGTTCACGACCGGTACGGCGATCAGCGTGCCGTGCAGCTTCTTGGGGTCGATGTGCTGCAGGACGCGGTGGATGATGTCGACACCGCCGACCTCGTCGCCGTGGATCGCGGCATCGATCCACACCGACGGACCGGCGCCGCGGCCGTGGATCACCAACACCGGGAGGTCGATCTCGGCGCCCGTGACGAGTCGCGCGATCGGCAACCCGACCTCCTGACGCGTTCCGGGTTTGACCGTGTGGCCGCCGATCGCGAACGGTGATCGGGCCATCAGGCTGCCCCTCGGTTCTTGCGGCGCGTTGATCGATGCGGGCGACCTCCGAGGTACGAGCGACCCGGGTCGACGACGACCGAGCCACGCAGCGCCTCGCGGCCCACCAGCATCCGGAACCCCATTTCGTCGCGTTTCGCGAGCATCAGATCGGCGGCGAGATCGAGGCCGGCGACGGTGATCACCGTGCTCACGACGAGGCGCTCCTCCTCGTGGCCGGTCGAACTCCGCACGGTCCGACGATCGAGGACGCGCAGCGTGGATCGGACGTGGTCGGTGTCCGAACGTTGCCACGGCTGGACCGTGAACGACACCCAGTCGACGCCGTCGCCAGACGTTTCCTCGATGTCGAACGCATGGATCGACGACGATCGTGCACCCGTGTCAAGCTTCGCTTTCACCCACGGAACACCGAGTTCCGGGAGGGCGATCCATTCGCGCCATCCGGCCACGGTTGCCAGGGGGCGGTCATCATTCACCCTGCTAGTTTCGCTGATCTTGAGCATGAAACTCGCAATCCTCTCCCGAGCACCCCGCTCGTACAGCACGCAACGACTCCGTTCGGCGGCCGCAGATCGTGGCCACGACGTGAAGGTCCTCAACACCCTGCGGTTCTCGATCGACCTGTCGGGCAAGGAGCCGGGTCTCCAGTTTCGCGGCAAGCAACTGTCGTCGTACGACGCGATCCTGCCGCGCATCGGCAACTCGATCACCTACTTCGGCACCGCCGTCGTGCGCCAGTTCGAGCAGATGGACGTGTACACACCCAACACCGCCAACGGCATCTCGAACTCGCGCGACAAGCTGCGCGCGATCCAGATCCTGTCTCGTCACAACATCGGGATGCCCGCCACGACATTCGCCCGGTCCCGGGCGGACGTGCTGCCTGCGATCGAGCGGGTCGGGGGTGCCCCGGTGGTCATCAAACTGCTCGAGGGCACGCAGGGCATCGGTGTGATTCTGGCGCCCGACACCAAGGTGGCCGAGGCGATCATCGAGACCATGCAGAGCACCAAGCAGAACGTGCTGATCCAGCGATTCGTCGCCGAGAGCAAAGGTCGCGACATCCGGGCCCTGGTCGTCGGCGATCGTGTCGTGGCGGCGATGCGGCGTGTCGCCCAGGGCGAGGAGTTCCGCTCGAACGTGCACCGAGGCGGTCGCGTCGAGCGGGTCGAGCTCGACCCTGACTACGAGGCGACGGCCGTCCGGTCCGCGCAGATCATGGGCCTGCGCGTGGCAGGTGTCGACATGCTCGAGAGCGACGACGGCCCGTCGGTGATGGAGGTCAACTCGTCGCCGGGCCTCGAAGGGATCGAGACCGCGACCAAACTCGACGTCGCCGGAGCGATCATCGACTTCATCGACAACCAGGTCGCCTTCCCCGACATCGACGTCCGTCAGCGGCTCACCGTCAGCACCGGCTACGGCGTCGCCGAACTGCTCGTGCACGACGGCGCCGAGCTCGTCGGGCAGACGATCGACCAGGCAGGGCTGCGCGAACGCGACATCGCCGTGCTCACGCTCCACCGGGGAACGACGGTGATCCCGAACCCGAAACAGTCGCGGGAACTCGAGTCCGGCGACCGGCTGCTGTGTTTCGGTCGGCTGGAGGAAATGCGTTCGATGATCCCCGAGCGCCGTCGCCGTGGCGCCCGCATCAAGCGGCTGCCGAAGCAGCCGATCCCCGACGCCTGACCGCTGCGCCCACGCCGAGCAGGACCGTACCGACGATCGTCACGACCGGGCCCGGCCCGGTTCGGAGCAGACCATCGGTCGGCGCGAGCAGCACGGCGACACCGGTCCCGCCGATCCAGGCGGCAGCCGACCCCACGGCGATCATGACCGGCCACCCCGGCACGCGGCCCGGAAGCGGAACCCAGAGCGCGACCACAGCGATGACCAACACCAGTGGCACGATCGGCCACATGCGCAGTGATGCCGACACGACCCCGCCAGGGGCGAACCCGAGCCGGTCGACGAGCTCGAAGATCGTGTAACTCGAGCGGTTCCGGGCGCCGGACCGCAGCCAGGGCAGGAACGTGCCGATCAGGGTGACCACCGCGCCGATCGTGCCGAGGCCCGCAGACTGCTGAAGTCGAGCCGCCACGATCCCAGCGTAGGAGCTGGTCGGGCCGGCACCGACGATCTCGCCTAGCGTGCTCCTGATGAACCCCCTTCCCCAGAGCAGCGTTCGCGGAACGAAACACATGGTCGCTTCCGCCGACCAGGTCGCGACCCGGGCCGGCGACCTCATGTTCGCACGCGGCGGGAACGCCGTGGACGCAGCGATCGCCACGAACGCCGCGATCGCAGTGACCGGCCCCCACCTGTGCGGAATGGGCGGCGACCTCCTTGCGCTGATCCACACCGCCGACGGCGTGGTCGGCCTCAACGCCAGCGGGCGCGCCGGATCCGGTAGCGATGCGGAGGAATTGAGGGCCGAGGGTGCCGAGGAAATGCCTTTTCGCCATGACATCCGCACGGTCACGGTTCCTGGCTGCGTCGACGGGTGGCTCGAACTACACGAACGGTTCGGATCACTCGACCTCGCCGACGTGCTCGGCCCGGCGGTCGATCTCGCGGAGTCCGGCTTCGCCGCCAGCCCGCTACTCGTCGGCGCGGCGCAGCGGCTCGATGCTGCGGGACAGTCGAACCTGAACGAGCTGGCGGCGCAGGCGACCCACCCCGGGGCCGTGGTCCGGCGGCCCGGCGTCGCACGGGCGCTGCGATCGACAATCGATCAGGGTCGGTCCGGTTTTTATGGCGGCGAGTTCGGCGCCGGTCTGCTCGAGTTGGGAGGCGGCGTGTTCGCCGACGATGATCTCGCCCGTTCGCAGGCCGACTGGGTCGAACCGTTGACGGCGGCCGCTTTCGGTGTCGACCTCCACACGATCGGCCCGAACTCACAGGGGTACCTCATGCTCGGCGGCGCCTCGATCGCCGAAGGCATCGACCTGCCCGACGATCCCGACGACGAGCGATGGGCTCATCTCATGATCGAGGTCGCGAAGCTCGCCGGCCAAGACCGACCGGACGTGCTCGCAGAGAATGCCGACGGCGATGCGTTGGTGGAATTGATCCGAGCCCGCGCTCATCACCTCGATCCCGACCGGGCGTCCGACTATTGGGTCGACAGCGCGCCTGGGGACACGACGTTCGTCTGCACGGCCGAGGTGGACGGGTTGGCCGTGTCGCTGATCCAGTCGAACGCGTCGGGCTTCGGTTCGTGGTTGGCGGAGCCGAACACCGGGATCAACCTGCACAACCGTGGTCTCGGGTTCAACCTGGTTCCGGGACACGCAGCGGAGTTACGTCCCGGTCGCCGCCCACCGCACACCTTGTGCTCCGCGCTGGCGACGACGGGCGATGACCTGGTCGCCGTGTTCGGCACCATGGGCGGCGACGCACAGCCACACATCCTGCTGCAGATCGCCGCCCGGCTCTTCCACCACGGCTACTCCCCTGCGGCCGCAATCAACGCGCCGCGCTGGAGGCTCTCGGGCCGATCAACCGGTTTCGACACGTGGACCGGAGCGAAGGGCCCGGTCGTCGACCTCGAAGGTCACGCCCCTGGGTCGTGGGATGCGATCGGCGCTCGCGGTCATCGCACGAGACGTGACGAGGCGTACAGCAGCGGCTTTGGTCATGCCCATGCGATCACCCTCGATGCGGACGGTGTACTCGCCGGTGCGGCGGATCCGCGCGCGAGAGTGTCGGCGGTGACCGGGCGCTGATGCCCGTTCGATACGGTGGGCGGGTGGCGAAACCTCTGCTCGAGACGATCAGGGCGTCCGTGATCGGTTCGTCCGAAATGGTCGACGGGCCATTCGGTGCCCGCCCTGTCGTCTACGCCGACTACACCGCGTCCGGGCGCTCGCTGTCGTTCATCGAGAGCTACATCAGCGACGTGGTGCTGCCGCTGTACGCCAACACGCACACCGAGTCGTCCGGCACCGGTCTGCAGACGAGCCGGTTCCGGGAAGAGGCACGGTCGATCATCGCCCGGTGCGTCGGGGCGACCCACGAGCATGCCGTTCTGTTCTGCGGGAGCGGCTCGACCGCGGCCATCGCGAAGATGGTCGGCGTGCTGGGCATCAGGATCCCCAGCAACCTCGACGACGCCCACGGTTTTGCCGAGCAGATCCCCAGCGACGAGCGGCCCGTCGTCTTCATCGGCCCGTACGAGCACCACTCCAACGAACTGCCGTGGCGCGAGTCGATCGCCGACGTGGTCACGATCGACGAGGACATCGACGGCCATGTCGACCTGGCCCACCTCGAGGCCGAACTGGAGAAGCATCGTGATCGGCCGCAACTGATCGGGTCGTTCTCGGCGGCGTCGAACGTCACCGGCATCGTGACCGACGTCGGAGCGGTGTCTCGGGTCCTCCACCGCCACGGGGCGATCGCGCTGTGGGACTACGCCGCAGCGGCGCCGTACGTGCAGATCGACATGGGGTCGCCTGCGGACGGCGACGATTACCTCGACGGGATCTTCGTGTCACCCCACAAGCTGATCGGCGGTCCCGGCACCCCCGGGCTCCTCGTCGCCCGCAGGGAGTTGTTCACGAACCGGGTGCCCGACGTGCCGGGCGGCGGCACCGTCTCGTTCGTCAACCCGCACGAACACGGCTACCTCGACGACATCGAGCATCGGGAAGAGGGCGGCACACCCGAGATCGTCGGCTCGATCCGCGCCGGTCTGATCTTCCAGCTCAAGGAGGCCGTCGGCATCGACTGCATCAACGAGCGGGAGCGACATTTCGTCCGCACCGCGATCGAATGCTGGGACGAACACCCGAACATCGTGATCCTCGGCTGCCGAGGAGCCGAGCGGCTGTCGATCGTGTCGTTCGTCGTGCGCGACGTCCCGGCCGGCTCCGAGCCCCAACCTGGTCGGTACCTGCACCACAACTTCGTCGTCAGCGTGCTCAACGACCTGTTCGGGATCCAGTCCCGCGGCGGGTGTTCGTGTGCAGGGCCCTACGGGCATCGGCTGCTCGGGATCGACCTCGAACGGTCCCACGAGTTCGAGCACGAAATCACTCGCGGATGCGAGGGCATCAAACCCGGCTGGGTGCGGGTGAACTTCAACTACTTCATCGACGACGACACGTTCGACTACATCGTCGACGCCGTGGCGCTCGTCGCCGACGGAGGACGCAGCCTGCTCCCCTACTACCGGTTCGAACCCGACACCGGGCTCTGGAAGCATCGCGACGGCCTCACCGGCGCTCCCCTATCACTCCATGACGTCGCGTACGGATCCGGCTTCATGGAGTACCACCGACGCCCTCGTCTCCTGCCCGACGGCGGCCTCCCCGAGTACCTCGGCCGAGCCCGTGATCTGCTCGCTGGGCTCGCCGATGCACCTCCGGATCCGCTCGGCCTTCCCGACACGACCGCCGACTTCGAGCACCTCCGCTGGTTCCCCTACCCCGACGAAGCGATCTCGTGAGGATCTTGCGGGCCAGTGCCGCAAGATCCTCACGAGATCAGCGGTGGATGGTGCGTTCGGTCGACGTCCGAGCCACCAACCGTCCGGCGTGAAATGTCTTACGGTCGGCAGGAGCGTCGGCGATCGCTGCTCGGGTCGTCGGCGCGTCGATCGCCATGAAGTCGGCCGGATCGCCGATCTCGAATCGCACCGATGCCAGCCCCATCGCCGCACGGACAGCGCTGCTCACGGCACCGTAGGCGTCCTCGGGGAGCATGTGTCCGGCCATCACCATCAGCGCCGCGGTCTCGAGGGGATCCGACCGACCGACGAGATTGAACGGGTCCTGCACGTTGTCACCGCCGGCGGCGAGGACGACGCCGGCCGCCCGGAGCGGGCCGATCGCTGTCAGACCGCGGGGCGACCCGGTCGGATGGTCGCGTCCCTGGAGATAGAGGTTGGTCTGCGGGAGCGCGACGATGGCGATGCCGGCCGCGGCGACCTCGGCGGCCACCGCATCCTGAACGCTCGGCGTCTGCATGCCGAGGCTGACGCAATGACTGGCGGTCACGCCGCCGGTGAAGCCCCGGTCCTGCACGGCACGTGAGAGATCGCGCAGCGTCAACATGTTCGGGTTCAGTGTCTCGTCGACGTGGAGGTCGACCGGCACGCCGGCGTCCGAGGCTGCGTCGAGCGCGACGGCGATCGACCCCGGTCCGTCGGCCTCGAGGTGCGGACAGCCGCCGACCAGTTCGACGCCTGCGTCGAGTGCCGCCCGCAGCCACTCCCGGTTGGCCGCACCGTCCGGGCCGGCCATCGGTGAGTGAAGGAGGGCGACGAACTCGATGTGCATCATTTCCCGGTACGGCGCAGCTGCTTCCTGCGCGGCGAGCAGGTGCGAGATCCCCGAGCCGGACCCACAGTTGATGTGGCTGCGAACGGCCGTAACGCCGTTCAGCAGCAGGCGGTCGAGCGCTGCACGCGCACGTTCCACCATGTCGTCGTGGGTGAAAGCGCCAGCGGCGGCGGCCGCCACCCACGCATCGATCGCCCCGGCGAGGTCGCCGGTCGGGTTGGGTGCAACGTCTGCAGTGAGCGCCTTGTCGAGGTGGGCATGGGGCTCGCCCGCGGCCGGGAGCAGCAGCCAGCCGTCGACGTCGATGTCCATGTCGGTCGACCAAAGATCGGGGCGGGCCGTCGACACGGCAGCGATCCGTCCGTCGACCACATCGATGTCGACGTTCCGTCCATCCGGGAGGCGAGCGTTGCGGAGCACGGATCGGGACACCATCGGTGGAAGCGTAGGACCCGTCGATCTCGTGAGGAGAGTGCGGGCTCGAGACGCAATATCCTCACGAGGTCGGCGGGTCAGGGCGGCGGGTAAGGTCGGCGGAATGAGCCGCCGTTACGAGGACCTGACAGGGCCCGAGATCCTCGACCGGATTGTGCCGTCGTCGACGTTGCTGCTGCCGATCGGGGCTGTCGAGCAGCACGGCCCACACCTCCCGCTGGCCGTCGACCACGTGATCGCGCACGAGACCGCAACGGCCGTCGTCGACTCGGTCGGTGACGAACTCGACGTCTGGCAACTTCCGACCCTGTCGATCAGTAAGTCGAACGAGCACGCCTGGTCGCCCGGCACGCTGTGGTTCTCGGCCGAGACGATGATGGCGATCCTGCGCGACATCGGCCGGAGCGTCGCCAGCACCGGCGCCGAACGACTCGTGCTCCTGAACGGCCACGGCGGCAACACCACCCTGCTGAACACGGCATTGCGGGAGTTGCGCCTGGAACATGGTCTCAAGACGTTCCTGGTGCATCCCTCGGTGCCACCTGCGTACGGCGGATCGTCCACGGCCGACGAGTTGGGCATGGGAATCCATGGAGGGCGCAACGAGACGTCGGTGTTCATGCACCTGCGCCCCGAGTTGGTCGATCTCACGAAAGCCGAGCGCAAGGTGCCCGAGGCGCTGAATGACAACGAGTTCGTGAAGTTCGGTGGGCCGGTGATGTTCGGGTGGCTCTCCAACGACTTCGACGAGGCGGGTTACATCGGCGATCCCACCGGCGCGACCCCCGACCTCGGCAGGCAACTGTTCGAGGCCAACGTCGAACACCTCGGCCGACAAATGGCGGAAATCGTCACCTTCGACTTCGGCCGATGATACCGCTGCCGAAAAGTTTGCCGGTGTGTCAGCGACCGTGAATGAGCGCCGCTCGGCCGCACGGTTACCTGAGGTTCGAGACTCCGTTTCACCGACGAACTTCAGCCCGGGACCACGAGCCGGACCGATCGCCGAGATCGCCGAGCCGAGCGGGTTGCGGCGGCCCCCGGTCACCCGACCTGTGGCAAAACCTCGTTGGCGAGGCGGTGGAGTTGTGTCTCGACCTTGTCGTAGCGATCGCCGGGCATCGCCGGAAACAGCAACAGATCCTCGATGCCGAGCTCGTCCCGGTACCAGGCGATCGTCTCGGCGACGTCATCGGCCGTGCCGACCACCCACGTGCGCTGCCGGTCGATCGAATCTTCGAGCGTCGGGATCAGCCCGGGTTTCGCCGGTTTGCCGTCGTCGGCCATGTAGCCCTTCGACCAGCCGTACGGGCCGAGAAACTTCCAGAACTCGTCGTGGCCGTTGCGCACCGATTCGATCGCTGCTTCGCGGGTGTCTTCGATGCAGGTGTTCAGCACGAGCATCCGTTTTTCACCCCGGTCGAGCGTGCGGCCGTGCGTCTGTTCGTAGATTTCGGCGAACTTCTCCCAGCGCATCTTGATGAACGAGTGGTGGCAGTTCCAGAACACCCCGCCCCACCCGCACCGCGGTACCTGTTCGAGGGAGGGCGGTGACGTGATCGCTTGCCAGACCTCGTATGGGTACAGCGGCCGCGGAACGAGCGACAATTCTTCGACGAAACCGCCGCGGTCCGGGATGCCGGGTGGGGGGAAGTCGTAGATCTCGCCGTGGAACGAGAATGTCTCGTTGTCGAGCGCAAGCCTGACGACGTGCATCGCCTCGTCGAACATCGCGCGGTTCAGGTCGTCCGCCGGGGCCTGGTCGGGGTTGTCGAAACTTCCGATCTTGGTGCCGAGTGTCTCGGCTTCGCGCGGCACCGTGCCACGTCCGACCCCGAGGATGCCTCGCCCCCCGGAGATGTTGTGCAGCGTTGCGAAGTCCTCGGCCAGTTTCAACGGGTGCCACTGAGGCACGATGTTGAATGCCGTGCCGATCCGGATCTGCTCGGTCCGCTCGGCGAGGATCGAGCCGATCAGCAGGCCGTTCGGGATCACCTCGTAGCCCTCGTGCTGGAAATGGTGCTCGGTCAACCAGAACGAGTCAAAACCGAGGCGATCTGCGAGGACCCCCATGTCGAGGATTCGT
>JBDSBE010000068.1:0-10744 GCA_039921745.1 Ilumatobacteraceae bacterium
CCAACACGTTCACGGTGACGGCGGTGTCCTCCATCGTCGACGCCGCGTCGTTCCGCGCCACAGGTGCTTGGTTCGGCGCCGTCACCGTCACCGTCACCGTCGCCGTGTTCGATTCGAGCGCGCCGTCCGAGGCCCGGTAGGTGAAGGTGTCGGTTCCCACAAACCCTGCATTAGGGATGTACTGCACCCCGCCCGTCGCCACCGACACCACTCCATTGGCGGGTTGGGTCAACGCGGTCACCGACAAGATGTCACCGTTGGTGTCAGAGTCGTTGGCCAGGACGTTCACCGTCACCGAAGTGTCCCGCTGGATCGTAGCTGTGTCGTTCTGCGCCACAGGTGCTTGGTTCGGCGCCGTCACCGTCACCGTCACCGTCGCCGTGTTCGATCCGAGCGCGCCGTCCGAGGCCCGGTAGGTGAAGGTGTCGGTTCCCACAAACCCTGAACTGGGGATGTACTGCACCCCGCCCGTCGCCACCGACGCCGTTCCGTTGGCGGGTTGGGTCAGCGCGGTCACCGACAGCGCATCCCCGTCGACGTCTGTGTCGTTGGCCAGGACGTTCACCGTCACCGAAGTGTCCTGCCGGATCGTGGCTGCGTCGTTCTGCGCCACGGGAGCCTGGTTGGACGAACCGCCGATGTCAGGCGCGCTGATCTCGAACAGTTTACCGTCGTTCTCGGCGGGGTTGGATCCATTGTCCACGGCCCGGTCGACCACGAACAGGTTCATCTGACCGGTGTTCGCGCTGGAGGGAGCCACTCCCAATCCGGAGATGTACTTGAGCCCGCTGATGCCAGACAGGGAGATGGTTCGTATGAGGGTGCCGGTGAGGCTGATTTCGAAGATCTGCTTGGTGTTGCGAGCGCCGACGTAGAGGGTGCCGCGCCCCGGGCTGGAGGTGAGCCCCTCGAAGTCGGTCGGTCCGAGGTGGCTGATGTCAAAATGGGTCATGACGTCGTTGCCGTTGCCGAAGATGGCGTCGACGGGATTCACCCGGTAGATCTCCCTTCCCACCCCGTCGAGGATGTAGAGATGGCCGGTGGTCGATTCGAGTTCCGGATCCTCGGTGTCGGTGGCTCCATACGCGCTCGTGTTGATCGATGTGACGATGTCGTCGGTCGTGCCGAACTGCCCGTCGGCCCCTCGCTTCACGACGAAGACCTTCTGAGCGGAATCATCCGAGATGAACAATGTGTTGGATCCGGGGTCGTATCCGGTGCCGGTCGGCTCCTTCGAGTAACCCCTGGAACCGTTGACGATGGCCGAGTTGGGTCCCCACATGGCGCCCACCCCGACTACGGTTCCGGCCCGAGTGGACCGCCACAGGTTGACGTTGTTCCATCCGGCCCCGGTCACCTCGTCCACCTCGGAGTCCACCACGATCAGGCGGTCGGATCCCGGGTCCCATGTTACACCTGAGGGGTCAGGTGAGCCAGGCGCCCACGCCGACGTGGCGGTGACCTTGACCAGCGTGGCCGTGTCGACCGGTGCCGCCAGGGCAACCGCGGACACCAGGGATACCTCGGTCACGCCTCCGAGGGTCGTACGGTCGCCGCGGTCGGCGATGAACAGATTCATGGAGCCCGCATCGTCGGTCGAGTCTGATGTGGGCGCAAAGACCATGGCCACGGGGTTGGAGAGCCCGACGGAGGAGAGATCAAAGCTCTTGCGGATGGATCCGGCGTCGTCGAATCCGTGCACGACGCCTCGGTTGGGAACCATCGCATACAGCAGATGGTCGGTTCGGCTTTGGGCGACGAGCTTCGCCCTGCCGATCGGTCCCAGGTCGACCCGAGTCGGTCTGGAGTTGGGATCGTCGGGATCGATCCTGACGACGGCTCCCGCGTCCAAGACGAGCCAGGCTCCCGTCGACGGATCGTAGGTTGCGCTCTCGGCCGTCGCGAGTTCGGGCACTGCGATCGATACCCCGGCCCCAGGGCTGAGAACCCCCGCCGAAAGGCGGTCGCCGGGAATGTCGAGCCGATCGGCCCCGTCGATGACGCTGAGCCTGTCACGCGTCGGGTCGTAGGCCAGGGTTGAGGCGCTGGAGAGACGCGGAAGCTGAACGGTGCCGTGGAGGTCCTCGTCGAATCCGAGGCGAAGGATCAGGGTACCGGCCGAGTTGTCACCCGAGACCAGCAACTCGCCTCGGACGGCGTCGTACGCCAGCCCGGAGGGACGTCCCACTCCCAGCTCCTTGGTGGATACCGACCGAACCTCCTGTGCGGGAAGCACTCGAACGGCCGTGCTTGACGTCGAGGCGCCCGCGTCGGCCATGGCCGGTGCCAGAGGCGCCACCAATCCCATCATCGAGCACATCACGACGTACGTTCCGCGAACTGTACGACTCCTCACCAGATCTCTCCTCTTCGGTCATCTTTATTTTCAAGCTGACCGCGGCTCAAGCACGCGGGCCACGCTCGACTCGCCACATGAGGTCCGACTACTATGCGCAATGATGGAACGACGTCGCACCTCATCAGTCGCACCTCATCAATAGCAACCGTGACCGCCAGCCACAGCGCGTGGCGTCATCGCCACGAGCATCAGGTCGAGCATCCCGGAAGCGCTCCCTACGTAGGCGAGATCCAGATTCATCCGCTCGGAAAACGTTGTCTCATCTGAACGGACTACCTGCCACAGACAGGTCAGACCGGGGCGCACCGCATGGCGCAGAGCTGCCTCGTCCGGCGTCAGGAGGCGAGCCTCCTGATCTACGAGCGGTCGGGGACCCACGAACGACATGTCACCCACCAGAATGTTGAGCAGCTGGGGCAACTCGTCGAGATTGGTCCGACGAAGCATCCGACCCACCCGCGTGACGCGAGGGTCGTCGGCGGACTTGAAGGCCGGAGCGTCGGTCGTCGCTAATTTCGTAAGCCTGGCGAGCTCCGCCATCTCTCCAACGCGCCGGTCTGCATCACGGACCATCGAGCGGAGCTTGATGATCTTGAACGAGCGCCCATTGCGGCCGCACCGAACCTGTGAGTAGAAGGCCGGACCCCTCGATGTCGCGCGAACGAGGACCGCTGCCCCGATCATGAGCGGCATCGTGATGATCAGCAGCGTGAGGGACAACACTATGTCGAAAGTTCGCTTCGAGAATCGGTACCGGAGTTCGAGGACGCGTGAGTTCGGCGACCGAACCACCAGACCTATCAATCTGGGTGGCAAGAGGAGAGCACACCCCAGTTCGGTGACCGACGTCGGCGGCATTGTGACCGATACGCCCGGCACAGTGACCGAGGTCCACGCCCGAAGGGCATCGGACGCTTGCAGGTACCATTGCTCGTGAATCTCGACTATCGATGCGTCAGCCAGAGCGTCGTCCAACAGGGGGAAGACGTCGATCGGTTGTTGCTCGACAGCCAGCTCGTCGACTTGCTCCGACGAGTTGCGTAGCCGCGCGCACCTGCGACGATCCATCGTCCGACGATCCGCCGTCCGACGATCCGCCGTCCGAGAATCCGCCGTCCGAGAATCCGCCGTCCGAGAATCCATCGTCCGAGAATCCATCGTCCGACGATCCATCGTGACACCCATGGTGGCCGCCAATCCAATCGTGATCTAGGGGCGTTTGGAGGAGCCCATATCAATCACCCGCGTGATCGATACATACATAAGCACCAGAAGTTTTCGCCCGAGGTGTACAAAACGTGTATCGGCAGTGTACGGATCGTGTCTAGCTTTAGTCAATACCCAGCGCCATATTGGCGTTATACCTCATAGCGTGATCATCCGACAGCTGCTCAGACCACTTCCCGGGGTGTCAGCGTCGGCGTCGTTTTGTTCGCGTTGGTGGTGCTGATTCGTCAAGTCGGTCGGTGATGCCGGGTCGTTGGCGTTGCCGGTAGGAGTCGCAGTCGAGGACAAGTTCGTGGGCGGCGGACTGGAGTCGGTCGATCGCGGATTGGGCCAACAGCGGATCGGGCCATCAGGCCGAGCCACTCGATCGGCGTCCTGTTCGCGGTCGCGACCGTCGCCGCGCTGCGGTGCCGTGCCACAATCAACTTGTAAACGTCGGCGGTGTCGAGCGGGTCGAGCGCGGTGAGGGCGAAGTCGTCGATCTATGCCGACGTCGGCATAGATCGACCTATGCCGAGGCGGGGACAATGCCCGACCGATTGGTGGGATGTGGCCAGTGACCTGGTGGTTCGCGGTCGGCGGCTGGTGATCGGGTCGGCATGGTTCCGGACGGGTTGCAGCCTTCTGGTGGCGGCGCAGGGTGCGCCGGGACGTGGAGCTCCAGTGATGGCAGGTTCACCGCGACGTAAGCCGGGACGGATGGCGGCGCATTCGAGCCGTTCAGGGAGTGGTTGGGGGCGGCGGGTTACACGCCTGGCTCAACGCGTGGGTTGTTGATGTTGATGGGTCAGCTCGGGCGCTGGATGGAGTCGAATGTCGGCGAGGGTGAGCCACTCACGCTGGCTGACCTGGACTCGTTCGCCGAGTGGCTGCGCTGCCGGTCTGCTCACCGGGTGCCACGGCTGCGTGGCAACGACCCGCTTCGCAGCTATCTCGTTGAGGTTGGCGCCGTGCGACTGCCGGCGTCGCCGCCCAGCGAGGTGGAGGTGCTGATCGATGGGTTCCGGCGTTGGTTGATCAACGAACGCGGCCTCGCTGAGGGGACGGTGTTGCGTTACGAGAACACGGCCGACGGTTCTTGAACGAACGCCACCTTGCATGCGGTTCGAGATTCACCGAGTTGACCGCTCGGGACGTCGTTGGGTTCTTGGTGGTCGAGTGCGGGCGGGTCTCGGCTGGTTCGGCCAAGGGCCGGGTCGCTGAGCTGCGTGCGTTGCTTCGCCACGTGTTCCTGCACGGGTTCACGTCACGATCGTTGGCGGTCGCGATCCCGCCGGTCGCCGGGTGGCACGGCACGACGATCCCCAAGACGATCACGGCAGCACGGATCGAGGAGCTGATCGCCAGTTCCGACGCGACGACCCTGACGGGTCGCCGCGATCGGGCGGTGATGTTGCTCGTTGCCAGGCTCGGGTTGCGGTCGGTCGAGGTCGTCAACCTCGAGCTCGGTGACATCGACTGGCGGGCCGGGGAATCGTGGTGCGACGTTCGAAGTGGACACTGAACCGACGCCGGACAGCGGCGTGGCCGAGGGCGGTCGCGAGAAAGGTTTTGCCGGCCCCGACCGGTCCGAGGATCAACGCGTTGTGGCCGGACTCGACGAAGCGCAGTGCCATTAGTCGTTGTTGGTGACGCACCACCGTTCGACCTCACCCAGCCCATCCGTCACCCGTAAACGAGCGGAATCAGGGTCGCGCCAACAACGAGCGTCGACAACGTGAGCGGCGCGCCGACCCGGGCGAAGTCACTGAATCGATACCCGCCTAGCGAGAAGACCATCAGGTTCGTCTGGTACCCGATCGGCGTGAGGAACGAGCACGAAGCGCCGATCAACACCGAGACGGCCATCAACCTCGGGTCGAGGTCGAGGTTGACGGCGATCGACAGGCCAACCGGGATCATGAGCGCCGCCGCGGCCGTGTTCGTGAGCAACTCGGTCAGCACGATCGTCGCCAGCATCACCGTGACGACGAGCCCGACGTTCCCCAGTCCGAGCCGATCGACCTCACCGACCAGCAAGGCGATGTCACCGGCCAGACCGCTCGCGGCGACAGCGCCGCCGAGGCTGATCGCGACGGCCATCGTCAGCACCACGTTCACGTTGACCGCGCGCCACGCCTCCTGGGTCGTCAACGCGCCGCCGGCAACGACAACGATCGCAGCACCGAGCGCCGCCTCGAACAGCGACGTGAACCTGAGCGCAGCGACGAGGATCATCCCGAGCGCGGCGAGTAACACCAGCCACGAACGCGGCCGGCGGACGGGCGACGCGCCATCGACGGCGGCGACCAGCGAGAAGTCGGCGTGGCCACGCCACTGCCGCGCGAACGACGAGCCGGCGAGTACGAGCAGCACGTCGCCCGCCCGCAGGGGGATTCGCCCGAGCTGGCCCGACAACTGACCATCCGCACGGTGAATTGCTATTACCGCGCCGCTGTAGCGGCTGCGGAACTCGGTGTCTCGGAGCGAGGAACCGAGCAGGCGCGACGACGGCGAGACGACCGCTTCGAAGACGTCGGTACCCGGCCCGACCGCATCGAGCAGGTGAGCTCTCTCGAGGCTGGTGAGTCCGGCCACGTCGTGTAGGTCGAGCACGCGGCCGACGTCGCCGACGAAGCAGCAGACGTCCCCGGCCTGGAGGACGGTGTCAGGCGCAGCGGCCAGAGCGGTCGAACGGCTCTGGTCGGCGCCGTGCCGATCGACCATCGCGAGGAACACGCCGTCGAGCGCCCGCAGTCCGGACTCGGCGATCGTGCGGCCGACGAGCGGACCCTCTGCGTCAATCCGGGCCGCCATCTGGAACTCTCGAGCTTGGCGGGTCAGATCGGTGGCTCCCGGCGAGCGATCCGGGAGCAGGCGGGCACCGATCGTCGACAACACGAGCACGCCCGCCGCTGCGACGGGCAGGCCGACGATGGTGATGTCGAATACGCCGAGCGGCTCCTGTCCAGCCTGGACGATCAGGTCGGAGACGACGAGGTTGGTGGAGGTACCGATCATCGTGATGACACCGCCGAGCAGGCTGGCAAACGAGAGCGGCATCAGGAACCGCGACTCGCTGACTCCCCGTCGCTGGCACCACCTCACGACCCTCGGCGCGAACATCGCCACGAGCGGCGTGTTCGGCACGACCGACGAGATCATCGCGGTGCACGCGACGAGGGAGAACAACGGCCGTCGCCGGTCGAGGAGGCGGTCGACCAGAGATGCGAACGTACCCGTGACGGTCGCCGCGCCCGCGACCACATACAGCGCGCCGATGGTGGCCGGCGCCGGGCTCGAGAATCCGCTCAGCGCGACCTCGGTGTCGATCACGTCGGCGAACAGCAGCGCCACCACCGCCGCGCCGAGCACGACGATCGGTGGGAACCGATCGAGGACCAGGACGAGCGCCGTCGCGACCAGAACGCCGAGGGTGATAGCAGCGTCGAAAGTCATCGGTTGCTCAGTTCCTGCGTCAGGTGACGATGCCGCGCAGCCGCAGCGACTCGATGATGCGATCGGCAGCCTGTTCGGCCGAGAGTGCGGTCGTGTCGATGTGTACCTCGGGCGTTTCAGGTGCCTCGTAGGCTGAGTCGATACCCGTGAAGTTCGCCAGTTCGCCCGCACGCGCCTTCGCGTAGAGGCCCTTCGGGTCGCGGGTCTCCGCCACGTCGAGCGGCGTGTCGACGTGGACCTCGATGAACTCACCGTCGTCGACCCGATCGCGTGCGAGTTGACGCTCGGCACGGAACGGGGAGATGAACGACACCAGCACCAGCAATCCGGCGTCGACCATCAGACCGGACACCTCGGCGATCCGACGGATGTTCTCGACGCGGTCGGCGTCGGTGAAGCCGAGATCGCGGTTCAGGCCGTGGCGCACGTTGTCACCGTCGAGCAAATACGTGCGCACACCGAGCGTGTGCAACTTCGACTCAACGATGTTCGCGATCGTCGACTTGCCCGAACCGGACAGGCCTGTGAACCAGATCACACCCGGTTGGTGGCTGTTCAGGTCGGTGCGACCGGCCTTGTCGACGCGGACGTCCTGCCAGTGGATGTTGTGCGAACGGCGGAGTGCGAAGTGGAGCAGGCCGGCACCGACCGTGTTCTGGGTCATCTTGTCGATGATGACGAAGCCGCCCATGTCGCGATTGGAGGTGTATGCGTCGAACGGGATCGCGCGGTCGAGACTCAGGTTGCACACGCCGATCTCGTTGAGCCCGAGCGTGCTCGCGGCCAGTTCTTCGAAGTTGTTGACGTCGATGCGGTACTTTGGGTTGGCGATCGTGACGCCCACCGTGCGGGTCCCGATCTTCATCAGGTATGGGCGCCCGGGCAGCATCTCGTCCTCGTGCATCCACACCACGTGAGCCTCGAACTGGTCGGCGACCTCGGCGGGCGAATCGCCGGCGCAGAGCACGTCGCCGCGACTGACGTCGATCTCGTCGGTGAGCGTGATCGTGACCGACTGACCTGAGACGGCTTCATCGAGATCGCCGTCCATCGTGACGATCCGGTCCACCGTGCTGGTTGTGCCGGCGGGCAGCACCCGGACCGAGTCTCCCGGTCGGACGGTGCCGCCGACGATGCGGCCAGAAAATCCTCGGAAGTCGAGGTTCGGTCGGTTGACCCACTGGACCGGGATCCGGAACGGGCCGTCGGCGACGGCGTCGTCGATCGGTACGTCCTCGAGATAACTCATCAGCGACGGCCCGTGATACCACGGCATGTTGCCGCTGTGGTCGACGATGTTGTCGCCCCTCAGCGCCGACACGGGGATGAAGGTGACGTCGGGGATGTCGAGCTGCGAAGCGAACTCGACGTAATCGGCCTCGATCCGCTGGAACGTCTCGTGGCTGTAGTCGACGAGGTCCATCTTGTTGATCGCAACCAAAACGTGCTTGATGCCGAGCAGCGACACCAAGAAACTGTGGCGACGGGTCTGGGTCAAGATGCCCTTACGGGCGTCGACCATCAGCACCGCCGCGTCAGCTGTCGAGGCACCAGTGACCATATTTCGGGTGTACTGCTCGTGGCCCGGCGTGTCGGCCACGATGAACTTGCGCTTCTCGGTGGAAAAGAAGCGGTAGGCGACGTCGATCGTTATTCCCTGCTCGCGTTCGGCAGTCAGGCCGTCGAGCAGCAATGCGAAGTCGAGTTCCGCACCCTGGGTACCAACTTTCGCCGAGTCGGCTTCCAGCTGGGCCAGATGATCTTCGAAGACCATGTGCGACTCGAACAGCAGCCGACCGATGAGCGTGCTTTTGCCGTCGTCGACGCTGCCGCACGTGATGAAGCGAAGCAGCGACTTGTACTGGTGCGACTCGAGATACTGCTCGATGTCGTCGGCGATGAGATCGGAGACGTGCGCCATCAGAAATAGCCTTCCTGCTTCTTCTTCTCCATGGAGCCGGCCGAGTCGGTGTCGATCACGCGGCCCTGACGCTCGGACGTGGTGGTGAGGAGCATCTCCTGGATGATCCCGGTGAGCGTGTCGGCGTCGCTCTCGACGCCACCCGACAGCGGGTAGCAGCCGAGGGTACGGAAGCGGACGTTCATAATCGTCGGCTTCTCGCCTTCGTCGAACACGAACCGGTCGTCGTCGATCATGATCAGGGTGCCGTCACGTTCGACGACAGGACGAGGCGCCGAGAAGTAGAGCGGCACGATCGGGATCTGTTCGAGGTGGATGTACTGCCAGACGTCGAGTTCGGTCCAGTTCGAGATCGGAAAGACCCGCAACGTCTCGCCGGGGCTGCGGCGGGAGTTGTAGATCGACCACAGCTCGGGCCGCTGGCGCTTCGGGTCCCACTGGTGCTGGGCCGAACGCACCGAGAAAATTCGCTCCTTGGCACGTGACTTCTCCTCGTCACGGCGGGCGCCGCCGAAGCAGAGGTCGAACTTGTGCTCGTCGATCACCTGCTTCAGACCCTGCGTCTTCCACATGTCGGTGTGCAACGCCGAGCCGTGGTCGAACGGGTTGATCCCCCGCTCGACGCATTCCGGGTTCTGATGGACGATCAATTCCATGCCGATCTCGGCCGCCGCGTTGTCGCGGAACGCGTACATCTCGCTGAACTTCCACGTCGTGTCGACGTGCACGAGCGGGAACGGCGGAACGCTCGGGAAGAAGGCCTTGCGGGCGAGGTGAACCATCACCGTGGAGTCCTTGCCGACGCTGTAGAGCATCGCGGGGTCGTCACTCTCGGCGACCGCCTCGCGCATGATCTGGATCGCCTCGGCCTCGAGACGCTGCAGGTGCGTCAGTCGTCCGACTTCCAGCGTGTTCATCCTATTGTCCACCACGACAACAGACAATACTCAGAACTCGCCGGATTGCCAACTGTCTTGATCGAGCCTGAACAGTGCGAGGCGGTGACAGGATCAGGCGTCGCTCACGCCCTCACCGCCGGACGGTGCGGACCGCCTCGACGACCTCGCCATGAAATCGGCCACTGGTGGCAACCACGCCGGCGTTCGCCGTCAACCGGGCACCGAACGAGAAGTCGAGCGGCGCACCGTCAGCGTCGGTCACGCGCCCGCCGGCCTGCTCGACGACGAACTTGCCGGCGGCATGATCCCAGATCTTCTCCTGGGTAGCTGGCGCTGGTCGGCAGACGCAGGTAGATCGACGCGTCACCGCGCGCCACTGCGCCGTACTTGCACTGGCTGTCGATCCGGTAGGGCTCGGTGGTGATGCCGAGCCGATCGGCGATCTCGGCCGACTGCGAATGGTCGGGGTGACCCGTCTCGACCGACTCGCACAGGCGCGCGTCGGCGAGCGAACTCGGGTCGTCGACCGAGACCGGCTGCGCGGTATCGGAGCCACCCACCTACAGCTCGGTGCGGCCATCGACCGCCGCGAACAGCGCACCGTTCGGACCGGACAACTTGGGCAGGTTGGGCAGCCGAGCACTCCGAGCACGACTTCCCCCCGTCGATCAGCGCGAGCGCAATCGCATACTGGTCGCCGCGCAAGAACCCTTTGCCCCATCGATCGGATCGAGCGTCCAGAACCTGCTACCCGTTGCGTCGGCGCTGCCGAGCGAGATCCAGTCGACCACCTCCGACCGGCTCGCATCACGACCGATGGCCGTTCCCACGAGCGACGTCACACCGTCGAGCAGGCCGGATCCGTCGCCGAGGAGGTCGGTGGCGTCCTCCTCGGCGACG
>JBDSBE010000069.1:0-8920 GCA_039921745.1 Ilumatobacteraceae bacterium
CTCGAGCACGTTGTCGTCGGGCTTGGGAGGCTCGTTCTGAGCGGGCGATCACTCCACCTTTCGTCAGTCGTTCGAACGCCATTCGTAGACGGCGAACTGGTAGCTGAGTGACGACGATTGGTGATCCTGGATGAAGTCAGAGACCACCTCGGAGGGGAATTCGATTCGCAGAACTCGTTCGAGTTCGCTTGGCGACTTGGCTCTCCAGCCGCCCTCTATCTCGTGCCGGTGTGCCCCTCGCTCCGCCCACCAGTCTTGCGTTTCATCGGGATCGATCGTGGCGTTGCCGACTGTCGACGCACGAAGCAACCGGGCGAAGTCGCCTCCGGACCAAGAGTTGTCGATCGCGAGGAACGTTCCTCCCGGTGCGAGGATCCGCGCCACCTCGTCGAGCCCCACCTCGGCTCCTGGGCCGAAGAAGTAGGCAAAGCGTGCGTGAACAATGTCGGCGGTGTGATCACCGATCGGCAGATGCTCGGCAGACCCATGACGGACATCGACGCCTGGCAAATCGAACGTGCGCTGTTCGGCAAGGTTCGCGAGTTGCTGGTCGGGCTCGACGCCGATGACCTGTTGGGCTCGATCGGCGTAGCACGGAAGCCAGAATCCCGTACCGCAGCCGATGTCAACGAGTGTCTGCTCGTCCCATGGAGCGATCGAGTACAACGCCCGGTCGAGTCTGCCATCTCGCCGAAGCGACTCGTTCTCTAGTTCGTAGCTCTCCGGGTCGCCGGCGATATTCGGGGCAACTTGCCAGTCGTCGAAGTCCGGCGGAGCCGTCATGCCGGGAGCCTAGGAAATTCCTGCCCCTCCCCGCCCACGACACGACCCGTCGACGCGCGTTTATGGGACGGCCTCCGAGCGAGTGCGTGAGAGGAGCGAGTTGATGAGTGTCGGCGACGTCGTTCAAATTGATGTGTTCGTGGGTGTCGATGTCTGTCGATCCGAGCGGTAGCACCGCGGGCGGATCGGCCGGCAGTATGGTGTCGTCAGCCGGTGCTTTCAGGGCACGATCTATTGTTGCTGCGGTGTCCAGGATCACGCTCGCCTCGGGGCTCACGCTGTCGTACTGGAGCCACGGCGCGGCCGGTGACCCGACGATCCTGTTCCTTCCAGGACCGACTGACTCATGGCGCTCTTACGAGCTGATCCTCGATGCGATCCCTGCCCACCTGCGCGCGGTTGCAGTGTCGCTCCGTGGTCACGGCGATTCCTCGAAGCCGGCTTCGGGGTACGGCATCGAACATCTCGCCGCCGACGTGGTGCCGCTGCTCGATGCGCTCGAGATCGAACGAGCCGTGCTCGTGGGCCATTCCGGTTCGTGTCTCTTCGCTCGCAGGGTCGCTGTCGATGCCCCCAATCGCGTCGCCGGACTCGTCCTCGAAGCTTCTCCGACCACGCTCCGCGACGACCCGAAGTTGTGCGAGTTCGTCAACTCGGTCGTATCGGAGCTGACCGATCCCATCGGACCCGAGTTCGCGCGAAACTTCATAGCGGACACGTCATCCGACGTTCTTCCAGTCGAGCTGATCGAGGCACTGGTCGAAGACCTCGTGAAGGTCCCGGTTCGCGTGTGGAAGGAGATGTTCACTTCGCTGCTCGTGTACGACGACACCGCCGAACTGTCACTGGTCAACACTCCGGCGCTCTTGGTGTGGGGTGACGCGGATCCCCTGGTCCCACGGTCGATGCAAGACGACCTTGCATGCCGCATGCCAATGACCGAGCTTGTTGTCTATCGCGGAGTTGGCCACACACCTCGATGGGAGGAGCCCGAGCGATTCGCCAACGACGTCACGACGTTCGCGTTGCACTTGTCCGCATAGCCGGCAAGCTCGAGAGCGGCGCAGGCTCCGTTCGGTCGGGCCGGGCCGGGGCGATCAGCACAACATCAATCGGAACCCCGTCGACCGGCTCGCACCCGGAATCTCAGCGACTCCGGACCGCTCGGAAATGTGCGTCCACCAACCGGTGGTCGGGGATAGTGCGTCGGCACGGTTTGGGGACGCGCGGTACAGCACCTTTCGCATCTTGGATCGCGCCCGCGCCAACTGGCGTTTGACCGTCGCGACGCTCACGCCCAACAACCCGGCCGTGACTGTCGGGGTGAGATCGTCCCAATACGTGTGGTAGATCACGGCCCGCTGTTGAACGCTCAAGGACGCAATCGCGTCCCCGACCCACGGATCGGAGAATGCGTCGGCGGCCGGCAGCGTCGGACCCGTCCGCAGCCGGGACGCAAACTGTTCGCGAGCCGTGCGTCGGCCGTTCGAGCGGGCGTGCATCCGCGTTGCGTTCAACACGCACCGGAACAAGTAGCCACGCTGATCATCGACCGTGTCCCATCGAGACGGCCCCAGCGCAACCAGGTTGGCGAACACATCGGCGACCACGTCGGCGGCGACCTCCGGTCCAACCAGCGCCGGGCATAGCCGACGAGCTCACCGGCCCACTTCCCATATGCGCCCTCGAGATCGACCCCACTCACACCCCAACGATGCCGCCAAGCGACCGTCAAGGTGACAAGCAGAGCGAGAATCGACCCGGCCGAACGCACCGACTGCAGGAGCGAGGCGACGCACGCCGCGAAGTGGCAGCTCGCAGGAGCACCGCCGAGCACGCTTTTCAACCGGTGTGGTAGGGCACCCAAGCGTCGCGGTTCTGGCACGCGCGTTCTGGGTCGCTTCCGAGCGCAAGAAGTGGGGATGGAGAGCTCCCCACAGGTCTGAGCGAATGGCGGACCATCGAAGACGTCAAAAAAGTTCCGGCCTCGGTGATCAACCGGGGGCTTGCTCGTTTGGAGAGGGTGGTGACTTCGCAGCGAGGAGTCGGCCGTCATTGTCGTAGGCGCGGACCTCGACGACGGTTTCCACGGTGACGAGTGAGCCAGGCTGGGTTTGGGTGTCGATGTCGGCCGCCGCGATCCAGAAACGACGGTCGAACTGAGCGCTGAGATCGGTTGGTGTGACCGAGACGATGGTGCCGTCGACGAACTCGACGTCGACTCGGGCCACTTGCGTGGCGACGGTGCCGCCTCGAACTGCCTTCACGGTGTCTGCGCTGTAAAGGCTGGTTGTGCTTCCGGTCTCGATCGTGATCGGGTCCGCTGGATCGATTGCGGTGCCGCAGCCGTAGCCGAATTCGTTGGTGGAGCGTCCGGCGAAGCACCAGAAACCATTCGACTCTTGCGCGGCGAGCGTGTAGCTCGTTTCCCCCAGTTCGGTCTGGGCGACGACGACGCTCTGGTCGACGGGGCCCAGTGGTGTTGCTGGCAGACCGGACTCGGGCACGACGACAAGACTCGCGATCAGATCGCGGTCGACGACGTCGAAGACGCCTGGCCCGGAGACGGCAACGAACGACGGTCCAACGGGTCGGGTCGCGATCCATCGGTTCAGTTCGTACGGCGAGATCGTCCACGCCGTTCCATCGATGTCGATGGCATCGCCACCGCTGCTGAGGGATCGTCCACCGACCGACACGCGATACCGGTCGCGCGCATCCGCTAACGGGCTGTCCCCGTACCACACCGCCCGTTCAGACTCGCCCGTCAATGACGGAGCTTCGTCGTCGGTGTCGGCGTAGAGCCATCCGACACCATCAGGCAACTCGGCTGCGACCACCCAGTCCGACGGCTCGACTCGCTCGGCGCCCGCCAACGGAGTCGCCCCGCTCAAATCGACCTCCAACGCGGCAAACGGGTCCGGATCGGAACGAGCGAACAGCGCCATCGAGCCCATCGCCGCGACGACCAGCACCGCCGCCGCAACGGACAACCAACGGATTCGGCCGCGGCTGGCGAAGTCGTCGACTGCACCCGTCGTCACGACAGTCTGAACATTGTCCGGGCCTGAGGGATGCAGCGACGTCGTGTCACCGTTGATCATCACCCGATCGACTGCTTCACGGCCTGTAACCGGCACCGTGCTGTCGTCAAGCACACGTCCGAGAACGCGAAGTTGAGACTCGAGATCAGTGGACATCGTGTACCTCCAGGTCGTTTCGCAAACGGGTCATGGCGCGAGCGAGATGCTCTCGAACCGTCGACGGGTTGATCCCCAACGTTCGTGCCACATCCGCTTGCGACCAACCATGCGCATGGACGAGCAGCACAACCGTCCGTTGCTGAGACGACAACTGATCCAACGCCGGCGCCAATCCCGGGTCGAAGTCGTGAGGTTCGGTCTCCACGGCCCCTTCGACGTGCCACGGGACCGCTCCCGATCTGAACCGGCGGACTGCGCTCTGGCCGACGCGATACAGATAGCCCGCCTGATTGGTGATCTCCGCGAGCTGATCCCAGTGCTCCCATGCCCAACTCAACGCATCGACGGTGGCCTCACGACCATCGGCGGGACCGTACGTCGCGATCAACGCCTGACGAAGCCGAGGCTCCATACGATCCACGAACGCGTTGAACGCCACCATGCCTGCGTCGGATTCGTCCGTCATCGCCATCAACAGTAAGACCGCCCAAACCCCACGATCCGCGACAGCACAACCAAATATCCCACCTGAACCCGACTCACGGCCCGCGTCCCCATTCCCACCGGATACCGGACTCATCATCCCAAGCACCCATCACACCGACGCACCGCCGTGCCGTGTTCGGTGGCTGCGGCGACAGTTTCAGGACCGCTCGCAACTCGCAGTCGCGCGAAGGGAAGTCCGATGTGCTCGGAAATCGCGCCCTCAAGCCGGTGGTATGTGACAGTCGCCGGCCGAGGTTTGGAGACGCGCGTTTGGGGGCAAGCAGAATGCCACAGTCGTCGGAACTTGAGGGTCGAGCGCCCCAGAGGCGATTCGAGCGATGTCTCGCCGAGTCGGATCGAGGCGATCGGTTGGGGTTTTCGGTCGCCGCCTCGTGGCGGAGCTGGGTGGACGTCGACCGTCGGCCAGTCGTCCGGACATCGGTCACGACGTACTGTCAGGGGATGACCTCTGACCTGCGCTTTCAGGTGCTGACCTTGCCTGGCCGACCCTGGGCTGACTATCGGGCGCAGGTGCTACACGTTGAGGATCTCGGTTTCGACTTGGTGGCGGTGCCCGATCACTTCTGCGATTGGGCAAACTCGCCTGCATATTGGCTGGAGTGCTGGACGCTTCTCGCCGCGCTGGCTGTCGAGACGTCGACGATCCGGCTGGCCACGAACGTGTCGCAGATCCCGCTTCGCCATCCCGGTGTACTCGCCCATCAGGCGGTCACGGTCGACCAGATCTCGGCTGGCCGTGTCGAGCTCGGCCTGGGCACAGGTCTGACGATCGATCCGAGTACCGAGATGATCGGACTCCCGAACTGGTCCAATGCCGAACGGGCTCGTCGCTTCGGTGAGTACATCGAGTTGCTGGGCCTGTTGCTGTCCCAGAACGTCACCACGTACGAGGGCGAGTATTACTCGGCGCGCGAAGCCATCATGAACCCATCATCGCAGCAACAACCGCGGCTGCCGGTAGTCGCCGCGGCGCTTGGCCCACAGATGATGCGCCACACGGCGCGTTTTGCCGACGCGTGGAACACGATGAGCTTTTCACCCGACTTCGATGTCCAGATCGACGAGCTCGTCGACCGAGCCGAGCGTATGGACGACCTGTGCGTCGATATCGACCGCGACCCGGCCACCCTCCGACGCGGCGTCAACCTCTTCGACGCCGAGGCCCGAGCCGCAGGCGGCCGGCTTCGCTACTACGACGACGAGGGCCTCTTCGTCCGGCTCGTGGCCAGCTATCAGGACGCCGGCTACACCGACATCGGCCTCTACTACCCGAGCGATTCATCTCAACGGGACGCGTTCGAACGGATCGCGCAACACGTCATTCCGGACATCCGCCGGACGCCGTGACCTGACGTCCCAAGCTCTCGGCACACTCGATCGGGACGACCCTGGGGTCGAAGCGGGCGCTCGTGAGTGCGGTTGGGGTCAGGCCGACCGCTCTGAGCTCTTCGGGCAAGGCGCGGCCGGACGCGAGGGCCGCTGTGGCGAGGCCGGCGGCCGGCGAGGTTTCGATGCCGTAGCCGCCCTGACCTGCGCACCACACGAAGGTCGGATCTCCGGCGTCCGGCCCGATAACGAGGTCGCCGTCCGGCGAGAACGTCCGCAGGCCGGCCCAGCTCTGTCGGACGGACCGGAGGCCGAGCGTGGTCGCCTCGTTGATCCGGTCGATCGCGCGGGCGACGTCGATCTCCTCGGGTTGGGCGTCGGTCGGTTCGCTCAGGGTCTCGTCGGCGGGCGAGAACATGACCGTGTCACCGCGCTCGGCACTGAAGTAAAAGTTCATGGTGGCGTGGGCGACGAAGTGGTCTCCCGGGTCAGCGTCAGTGGCGAACGGGCTCACCGCCATCGTGCGCCGCTTCGGCTGGAACCCGAGCGGCGCAACGCCGGCCAGTGTCGCCAACTGGTCGACCCATGCGCCGGCCGCGTTGACAACGGTGCCCGAGGAGTACGAGCCGCCGGTCGTGTGGACGGTCCATCCCGCAGTCATGCGATCGAGGCCGATCACCTGGTGCCCGACCTGCAGGCGGCCGCCGTGCCGGATCAGCTCAGAGCGGAACGTGGCCACGGTGGCGGCGACGTCGATGTCGAGGGCGTCCGGGTCGACGGCACCGGCGACGACCCAGTCATGTCGAAGGGCCGGGCAGCGCTCCCGGCACGCCGGCGCATCGATCAGGTCGAACCGGCCGCCCGCTCGGCCCAGTTCTCGAGTCATCGTGACGAGCCGACCGCGGTGGGCTTCGTCGGCCACGTACATCACGGACCGTGGCGTCACCAACGGAATCCCGGAACGTCCGTGGCCAGCGGAACGGAAGAACTCGGCGCTCGCTGCAGCGAGTCGACGAACCGTCGCCGGGCCGTAGGTCGGGAGAAACAGCGCAGCGGATCGCCCAGTCGCATGATGCGCCGCCGTGTCCTCCATCTCGACCAGGACCACCGACGCGTCGACGCTCAACGCCGCCGCCGCCGACAGCCCGGCGATGCCGGCACCGATGACCACGACATCGGCTATTTCCACGCTCGTCACATCGCTGCGCGCTCGGGCGTCACGGCGTCCGTCCGTGGACCCGCATCTGTGCCTCGAAGTGTGCGGCGGCCGACTCTGGCCGGATCCGCTGGAGCTGACACCAGGTCTCGGTCAGCACCGGCTCCGGAATGAGCTTCAGCGGCAGACCGGTCGATTGGGCGACGACCTGCTGACGGCAGGCCCGCTCGAGGTAGTAAAGGTCGTCGAACGCCACGGCGACCGACTCGCCACCGATCGTGACACCGTGGTGGTCGAGGAACATCACGTCGACCGACGGGTCGGCCCGCTGCGCGTCGGCGAGCCGGTCGCCCTCGGTCCGGTCGAGCGCGATGCCACGGAACGCCACGTGCGTCATCCGCCGGTGGAACCGTACGGCGGTCTGGTGGGCCATCTCGAGTCGCCCACCCTCGACCATCGTCAACGCCGTGGCGTGCGGCATGTGGACGTGCAGGATCGCACGATGTCGCGGGTTGGCGCGATGCCCCGCCACGTGGATGTGCAACGCGGTCGCCTCCACCTCGCCGCCTCCCTCGATCACGTTTCCGTCTCCGTCGATCAGGAGCAGATCGTCCGGACCGATCTCGGACCAGTGGAGGCCGAGCGGGTTGATCAGGAACCGTTCGTCGTCGGAGGGGGCGACGGCCGAGAAGTGATTGCAGATCCCCTCCGAGAACCCGAAGCGGTCGGCGAGCCGCAACGCGCCGGCCAATTCGTGACGGAGTCGATCGACGGGTGCGGTCATGCGTCCTCCGCTCATCCCATGGCCGCCAGCACGCGCCGATGACCGGTGAACGGCTTGCGGCCGTGCATTGCCAGCACGTTGTCGATGGCCAATACATCGCCGGCGTGCCACGGGAACGTGACCTCGCACGTCTGCGATACCGTTCGGACGTGTAGCAGGTCGGCGACGTCGATTTCGGTGCCGTCGCCGTAGGTCACGTGGTTGCCGAGTGTGTCGACGCCTGCCGTGCGCGGATCGATCCGTGCGTCGTCGGTGCCGCCGAACGACACCTTCACGCCGGCGATGTCGCGGTGCCACTGGTCGGCCTGGTTGTGCCAGCAGATCTCCCCGGTCACGGCGTGCTCGACCACGGCGGGGTGCGTCGCTGCCGTGCGGATCCCCGCGACAGTCCACTCGTACTCCATCCCGGCCTCCCGCAGGTACGTCTCGACGTCGTCGCGGTCGCGCGTCTCGAACGTCTCCTGCCATGACTTGCCGATGCCGGGTTCGTCGTCGGCGTCCCACAGGTGCTGCAGGTAGGTGACACCCCGCCGCTCGAACCGGTCGCACACAGTCGGGTCCAGTCGGCGGAAGATCTCACGACCATCGGCAAGGTGCGTCTCGCCACCCGACTCCGCCGCGATCAGGCAGCCGAAGAAGAGCCGATCCGGCGACCACCCGGCGTACGACAGCTCGTTGTGGAGGAACACCTCGAGGTGAGCCGGGTACTCCGTCGACGTATAGACCTGGTCGGCCACGCCGGTCCGAGGCGAGTCGCCGCCGACGTAGTTGCGGAGCTGCGGACATATCACGGCACAGACGGCACGGAACGCTTCGGCAGATCGAATCTCGGAGCCACGGATCAACACCGCACCCGAGCGATGGAGGTGGGACTCGATCGCGTCGCGGTGCCGCGTCGCCCAACCCACCGCATCTGATCGGTCTGCGTCACCGAGGTCGGCGACGACCGGCAACGAATGGTTGGCAGCGAACGGTGGCGAAAACACCGGTACCTCCTTCTTCGCGCACAGTACCAATCTCACGTGCATGCGTCCGAGTCGACCGTCCGGCCGTAGACGGCGATCGGGCATCACGCCGTTACGGCGACTCGCACGTCCCTGTCCCTCCCGACCAGGACGTTCGAGGACGGAGATTCGCCTCCACCTGCGTTGGCGATGAGAG
>JBDSBE010000070.1:0-43142 GCA_039921745.1 Ilumatobacteraceae bacterium
GAATGTCGGGAGCGTTGCCGGCTACGGCGGCCCTGCATTCATCACCGCGTACAGCGTGTCGAAGGGCGCGCTGAACACCCTCACGAAGTCGCTGGCGTTCCAGCTGATGCGGCACCGGATCCGTGTCGTGCAGGTCAACCCCGGATGGATGGACACCCCCGGCGAGGATGCGATCCAGCGTGAGTACCACGATGGCGGTGACGACTGGCTCGCGCGGGCGGAAGCAGGGCGCCCGTTCGGACGCCTGATCAAGCCGGAAGAGCTGGCTCGGACCCTGGCGTTCGTACTCAGCGACGACGCCGGGATGCTCACCGGTTCGATCATCGACTACGACCAGACCGTGCAGGGAGCGGGCGACTCGCCCGTGCCCCCGCCGCTCGACCGGACACGCTGATGGCCGTCGACTACAGCCTCACCGGGCCGTCCTCGCAGACTGCGGATCGAGCCGGGCTCGTGAACGCCGAATGGTTCGCACCCCACATCGACCCGGAACGGCTCAGAGAGTTCCAACGACGCACGAATGCGCGGGCGGCCGTGGACACGCTGCTGTGGATCGCTCTGATCGTCGCCGCCGGTGGGTGGGCGTACGCGACGATCTGGTCCTGGTGGTCGATTCCGGCGTTCGTCGTGTACGGCGCGCTCGCCGGTGGTTCTGCCGATGCCCGCTGGCACGAGTGCGGGCACGGCACGGCGTTCCGGTCGGTGCGCGCGAACGACATCGTGTACCACCTGGCGTCCGCCCTGCTGTGGCGTGGCCCGACCGTGTGGCGATGGTCGCACTACCGCCATCACACCGACACGATCATCGTCGGACGGGATGCCGAGATCGTGTTCCAGCGTCCGCCGAGCGTGCCGCGGGCCGTGTTCGCGTTCACCCACCTCCAAGGTGGGCCGACGATGTTCCTGCGCCTCGTCCGTCACTCCCTCGGTCGGATCGACGACCAGGCCATGGATTTCGTTCCCGAGTCGGAGTACCGCCGCGTGATCTGGGAGTCGCGTGTGATCGTCGCCGTGAACGTGGCGTTCGCCGTGTGGAGCCTCGTGTCGTGGTCGATCGTCCCGCTGATGTTCGTCGGACTGCCGACGATCTACGGCGCATGGTTGGTGGTTTTCTTCGGGATCACCCAGCACGCCGGGATGCACGAGAACGTGCTCGACCATCGGCTCTCGACCCGCTCGGTGCTCGTCAACCCGGTGTTCCGCTTCCTGTACCTGAACATGAACTACCACGTCGAGCATCACCTCCTGCCGAGCGTGCCGTACCGGGCACTCCCGCAAGTCCACGAGGAGATCAAGAGCCAGCTCGCACCGCCCAAGCCGAACATGGTCGCCGCCTACCGGGAGATCTTCCGCGCACTACATGAGCAGAGCGAAGACCCGTCGTGGGAGATCCCGCTCGACGTGCCCGATGTCCCCTCGGCGGCCAGGCGCCGGATCGACATGGGCGACGCACCGTGGACGCGGCATCACGACGGCAGCATCGACATCGGTTCGGCCGACTCGATCGAGCAGGGGGAGATCCGTCGCGTCGACATCGACGATCGAACGTTTGTGATGTGCCGACTGGACGACGGCCAGCTCGCGCTCGCCGACGGCCTCTGCACGCACGCCCAGGTCCATCTCTGCGACGGGGCGCTCGTCGACGGCCAGATCGAGTGTCCCAAGCACAACGGCCGATTCGATCTGGCGACGGGTGAACCCACGCGCAGACCGGTCAAGGTCCCACTCGGCATCTACGACGTCGACGAGATCGCAGGCCGGATCGTCACCCACCTGACCGTGAGGAACACGACCAATGCCTGACTCGCCGACCGACCTGCGGATCGGAATACTCGGCTGTGGCCGGATCGGCCGGATGCATGCCGAGCTGATTGCTGACCGCGTCGACGGGCTCGCACTCGGGGCCGTCTACGACGTGTTCGATGAGGCCGCGCAGGCAACCGCGGCGCGCTGCGGAGGTCGGGTGGCGACGTCGCCCGAGTCACTGATCGACGGCGACGACGTCGACGCGATCGCGATCTGCTCGTCGACCGACACGCACATCGACCTGCTCGTCGCAGCCGCTGCAGCGGGCAAACCGGTGTTCATCGAGAAGCCGCTGTCCCTCGACCTCGACGAGGTCGACCGCGGGGTCCGCGCCGTCGACGCAGCCGGGATCGCAGTACAGGTCGGGTTCAACCGCCGGTTCGACCCGAGCCACCGTGCCGTGCGCCAACGCGTGCTCGACGGCGACATCGGCTCGGTCCACCTCTGTCGGATCACGAGTCGTGACCCGGCGCCGCCACCGATCTCGTACATCGAGGTGTCGGGCGGGATCTTCAACGACATGACGATCCACGACTTCGACATGGCCCGCTTCGCCACCGGCAGCGAGGTCGTCGACGTGTTCGCCCACGGCGCCGTCCTCGTCGACCCGGCGATCGGTGAAGCCGGCGACTACGACACGGTCGTCGTGACGCTGCGTCACGAGAGCGGGGCGATCACCACGATCGACAACTCCCGTCGAGCCGCCTACGGCTACGACCAGCGGGTCGAGGTGTTCGGATCGGGCGGCATGGCGATGTCGGATAACCCACTCGTCACGACGACCACCTTCCGTGACGCGACCGGTGGGCGCCAGTCGGTGGTGCCGTACTTCTTCCTCGATCGCTACATCCCGTCGTACCTCGCCGAGTGGGCCGCGTTCCGCGACCTCGTCCGTGACGGCGGCCCGTCTGCCGTGTCGATGGCCGACGGACGCGCACCGCTCGCGATCGGCATGGCGGCACTCACGTCCGCCCGCGAGGGCCGCATCGTCCAGGTCGCCCCATGACCGACGAATTGTGCCAGGCACAATTCGTCACGGAGGGATGGGCGCCATGCGGGCGTACGTGACGGGGGCGACCGGATTCGTCGGCTCGAACATCGCGTCCGAGTTCTCGGCGATGCCCGACACCGAGGTGCACTGCCCGGTCAGGTCGACGCATCCCGACCCGACACTCTCGGTCGAGCGGCTCGACCTGCTCGACACATCGGCCGTGCACGACAGCGTCGACCGCTACGCGCCCGACGTCATCGTCCACTCGATGATCCTGAACGATCACGACCTGATGTACGCCGACCGAGACCTCGCGTGGCGCTCGTACGTCGGCACCACCGAAGCGCTCAGCGACGCTGCGACCCGCGTCGGAGCGACCCTGATCCTCGTGTCGACCGACTGGGTTTTCGACGGCACGCAGGGCCCGGCCGCAGAGGACACCCCGCCGAACCCGATCAACCTCTACGGCGTGCTCAAGCTCGTCAGCGAGCAGGTGCTCGTCCAACGGTGTGAGCGGGGTGCCGTCGCGCGGGTCTCCGGCGTGCAGGGTCTCCATCGGGCTCGCCCGACGACGCCACGCGCGCAGGATCTCGGCTACGGCTACCTGGCGGCATCGATCGTCGACGCGCTCTCCGTCGGCGAGACGTTCACGGTCTGGGAGGCCGACGACATCAACAACATCGCCACGCTCAGCCTGGCGAGCGAAGCCGCCCGGATCATGCACGCGATCGCCCAACTCGACGATCCGTGCGGCATCTTTCACTGCAGCGGATCGGAACCGACGACGCGCCGAGAACTTGCAGTCGCCACCTGTGACGCGTTCGACCTCGACGTCGACCTGCTCCGGTTCGGGCCACCCGACGATCGAGCGATGATGCGCCACGCCGTCCCCTACGACACGTCGCTGTCGACCGATCTCACCGCCGGGCGACTCGGCACCACACCGCTCTCCACCCGCCAGATCCTCGAAGGTTTCCGCCTCGAGCGGTCACAGATCGGAGCCGTCACATGAACAACACATCGACGCAAGCGTCCGGGCCGATCCGGCCGTCCGACGGACCGGGAACCCTGCTCGACATCACGCCTGAGTCGGCCGGGTGGGGCAGCATCGCGTTCGCGGTCATCGACGTGCGCGCCGGTGCGCCGCATCGGGGAGGTGCCGCCGACCGCGAGACCGCGATCGTGACGATCGAGGGCGCCGGGCGGGTGCTGGTCGACGGCATGACGGTCGATGTCGCCCGGACATCCGTGTTCGACCAGGTCGGTCGGATCGTCTACGTGCCGCCCGGCGTCGACTTCACGATCGAAACCGACCGAACGGTCACGGTCGCCGTCGGTTCGGCACCGGCCGAGGGCAAGCTGCCCGTTCGGGTGTTCGAACCGTCGGAGATGCGCAGTGAGATCCGTGGGGGCGGTGCGGCGTACCGCCAGGTCGTGCACGCACTCGCCCATCCGCTGCCGGCCGAGCATCTGATCCTCTATGAGGTGTACGTGCCGCGCGGTACCTGGGCCGGTTGGCCACCGCACCGCCACGACGGGGTCGACGGGTCCCCGTACCTGGAGGAGGTGTACTACTTCCGTCTCGATCGGCCCGAGGGGTACGTGCTGCACCGGAACTTCACCGACGGCGCCGGCCGAGATGGGGACGACTTCGACGAGGTGGTGGTCGCTCGTGACGGAGATGCCGTGCTCGTGCCGAAGGGCTACCACACGTCGGTTGCCTCGCCCGGTTCGAACATGTACTTTCTCAACTACCTCGCCGGTGATCTCGAGCTGGACGACCGCCGGACACCACCGTGCTTCCATTCGGACCACACGTGGTTGGAAGCCGACTGGGACGACGGTGCCTGGTCACTGCCCGTGGTGCCGCTGTCGTGAGCTGGGTCGCATGACGCTGGACGACCTGCGCGACGAGCGCGGCATCTTCCGTGTGCTCGCGGTGGATCATCGCGACTCGTTGCGGGTCTACCTCGATCCGAACGCCCCCGACTCAGTGCCGGCGGACGTGATGACCGCCATCAAATCCGATCTCGTGCGGGCGATCTCGCCGTCGGCGACCGGCGTGATGCTCGAGCCCGAGTACTCGATCCCGCAGCTGCTCGACGACGGGTCGCTGGCGGCGGGCGTCGGCTTCCTCGCCGCGCTCGAATCACAGGGCTACCTCGCCGAACCCGGCGCCGAGCCGACGACCCTGCTGGCGGGATGGTCGGTCGAGCGTGCAGCGGCGAGCGGGGCATCGGCGTGCAAGCTGCTGCTGCCGTACCACCCGCAGCATCGCCTCGCCGAGGCTCAGCGCGCCGTTGCGGCCGACGTATTCACCGAGTGCCGTCGCGTCGGGATCCCGCTGGTGCTGGAGCCGCTGTTCTTCGGCGTAGCGGACCCTGTTGACCGAGAGCGGGTGGTCCTCACCACGGTCGAACACTTTGCGTCGACCGGCGCCGACCTCCTGAAGCTCCCGTTTCCCGTCGACCCGATGACCGATCGAGATGCTCGACTGCGCGCATGCCGGGCGGTCACCGAACGGTGCCAACAGCCGTGGGCGATCCTGTCCGGTGGCGGTGACTTCGACTCGTTCGTCGAGCAGGTCGACGTCGCGATCGAGGGCGGGTGCGCGGGGTTCATGGTCGGCCGCGGCCTCTGGGGCGAGGCCGCCCGAAGCCCCACGACCGACCGCGCCGTCGTGATCGACGATCTCGTCATGCCGCGCTGGCAGTTGCTCGCCGACACCGTCGACCGCTCACTTCTCGCCCGCGACCAACATCAACATCAACAACAACATCAACATCAACATCAACAACAACAACAACATCAACACCCCGAGGTCTCCTCATGACGTTCTTCGACAGCGTGCCCGACCCGATCCGGTACGAAGGCCCTGACAGTGACAACCCGCTGGCGTTCCGGTGGTACGACGCCGATCGCGTCGTCATGGGCAAGACGATGGCGGACCACCTCCGATTCGGGGTCTGCTACTGGCATTCGTTCGCGTGGGACGGCTCCGACATCTTCGGTGCAGGCACGCTCGACCGTCCGTGGAACCCGGCCACGGCGAGCGGGGCCGCCGCCGGCCTCGAACCGATCGCGGCCGCGAAGCTGAAGATGGATGCCGCATTCGAGTTCTTCACGAAACTCGGCGCACCGTTCTTCTCGTTCCACGACATCGACATCGCCCCCGCTGGGGCAACGTTCGCCGAGTCCGCCCGCAACCTCGACGTCATGGTCGACGCCGCGGCCGAACACATGGACGAGACCGGGATCGAGTTGCTGTGGGGCACGACCAACGCGTTCTCCCATCCGAGGTTCATGGCGGGGGCGGCGACCAACCCCGACCCGGCGATGTTCCAGTACGCCGCGGCGCAGGTCGCGCACTGCTTGACGGCCACCCACCAACTCGGCGGGTCGAACTACGTGCTGTGGGGTGGCCGCGAAGGGTACGAGACGCTGCTCAACACCGACATGCTGCGCGAGCTCGATCAACTCGGCCGGTTCTTGAACATGGTCGTCGAGCACAAGTATGCGATCGGCTTCGAGGGCACGCTGCTGATCGAGCCCAAGCCGATGGAACCGACCAAGCACCAGTACGACTACGACGTCGCCACGGTCTTCGCGTTCCTGCAGCATCATGGGCTGGAACGAGAGATCAAGGTCAACATCGAGGTCAACCACGCGACCCTGTCGGGCCACGACTTCCACCATGAGGTGGCGACCGCCGTGCACGCCGGCATCTTCGGGTCGATCGACGCCAACGCCGGTGACGATCGGCTCGGCTGGGATCTCGACCTGTTCCCGAAGTCCGTGGAGCAGATGACGCTCGGCATGCTGGAGATCCTGCGTGGCGGCGGCTTCACGACCGGCGGCCTGATGTTCGACACCAAGCTGCGTCGGATGTCGATCGCCCGTGACGACCTGTTCCATGGGCACATCGGCGGGATGGACACGATGGCGCGTGCGCTGCTGGCGGCGGCGTCGATCATCGAGGACGGTGAGCTCGACCGACGTCGTGACGATCGGTATGCCGGTTGGGCCGAGCGTCAAGACGTCCTCGACGGCGAGTTCACCCTGCAGCAGCTCCACGACGCACAGCTGACCGCTGCCGAACCGGTTGCGATCAGTGGCCGTCAGGAAGCGCTCGAGAACCTCGTCGCCCGGCACATCGAACGGGCCCGCTGATCGATGGCGCGACGGTTGGTCGTCGGCGTCGACTCGTCGACCCAGTCGACGAAGGTGGAGGCGAGAGACCTGGACACCGGCGCCGTGGTCGCTCGCGGGTCATCGAAACACCCGCCGACCAGTCCGCCCGTGTCGGAGCAGGACCCGGCAACCTGGTGGGCCGCGCTGGTCGATGCGGTCGGCCTGCTCGCTGACCACCGCCACGACGTCGTCGCGCTCTCCGTCGCCGGCCAGCAGCACGGTCTCGTGCTGGTCGACGACCGCGGCGTTCCCGTCCGCCCTGCGAAACTGTGGAACGACACCGTCTCGTCACCCCAGGCCGAGCGGCTCGTGCGCGAGCTCGGCGCCGAGGTCTGGGCGTCACGAACCGGCAGCGTGCCGGTCGCTGCGTTCACCATCACGAAACTCGCGTGGGTGGCGGACCACGAACCGGAGGCCCTGGATCGGTCGGCGTCGGTGATGCTGCCGCACGACTACCTCACGTGGCGGCTGACCGGCGAGCACGTCACCGACCGCGGCGACGCATCCGGGAGCGGTTGGTACGACCCGTCGACCGATCGGGTGCTCCCGGACCTGCTTGCCGCAGCGACCGGGCGCTCGGGCTGGGAGCATCGAGTGCCACGCGTCCTCGGGCCGACCGTCGCAGCAGGGCCGATCACGGCCGACGCGGCGACGGCGCTCGGCCTGAGCCACGATGTCGTCGTCGGCCCCGGAAGTGGCGACAACATGGGTGCCGCACTCGGGCTCGGCCTCCAGGCGGGCGACGTCGCGATCTCGCTCGGAACATCCGGAACGGTGTTCGCGGTCTCGGACACGGCGACTCACGACCCGTCGGGCGCGGTGGCGGGATTTGCGAGCGCAACCGGGAACTACCTCCCGCTCGTCTGCACGCTCAATGCGACCAAGGTCACCGACACCGTCGCCCGCTGGCTGGGCACCGATCCGGCAGGGCTGGCCGATCTGGCCCTGACCGCTGCCGACGATCCGGGGGCGGCCGTGCTCGTGCCGTACTTCGACGGAGAACGGACCCCGAACCTGCCCCACGCGACCGGCACCTTCTACGGATTGACCAATGCGACGAGCCGCGCTCAGCTCGCGCTGGCTGCGCACGACGGAGTCCTGTGCGGTTTGCTCGATGGTGTCGATGCGCTGCGGTCGGTGGGGGCGACGATCGACGGGCGGGTGTTCCTCGTCGGGGGCGGCTCACGGTCGTCGGCGTACCGGCAGCGCGCCGCCGATCTGCTCGGTCGACCGGTGACCGTGCCGGAGACCGACGAGACCGTCGCCGCGGGTGCCGCAACGCAAGCCGCAGTGGTCGTGACGGGAGATTCGTTCGACGCCGTCATCGCTCGATGGGGTCTCGGCGCCGGGACAACCGTCGTTCCCCGACATGCGGCCGACCATGTTCGAGCCGCCTACCGGGCGATCACCGAACAAGCGGTCTGAGTCGGCTGCGCCTGCGCGTCAGGCCGACGTCACGGCGGTGAGGACCTGGATCCGACCATCGTGGTGGATCAGCGCGGTCGCGTGACCGCTGCGGCAGATCTCCACGATCGAGTGGCCGTCGATGTTGCGCCGTGTCGACAGGTTGATCCCCGGCTCGCCGAGCAGCATCCGAATCGGTGCCAGGTCGACCGGTGGGAGCACGCCGACGTCGCACAGGGCTCGGTCGAGGTCGCGATCCGACCAGTCGCCGGCGGCGAGCAGCCGATCGAGACAGTGGGCCGTTGGTGGTCGCAGCACGTCGATCCATCGGCACCGTGACGTCGACCCTTGAGTGGACCTGTCGGTCGGACTCAGCTGTCGGCGTCGCCGTTGTCGTCGTTGTCGTCGTTGTCGTCGTTGTCGTGAGCGTCGACGGTGGTCGCCCGGTCATGATCGGACCGGCCCTCGACGAAGGTTCGAGCCTGACCGAGCCAGTCTTCCCGCTCGACGCGACCGTCGTGGACGTCGGGCAGCATCGCCTGCACGCTCTCGACCGACGCTCCCGCGAGCTGCGAGAACGTGCGGATTCCCGACTGGTTCAACATCTCCTCGATCATCGGGCCGACACCCGCGATGAGCGTCAGATCGTCGCCCTCGTCGGACGAGATGGCATGGGTCTCGGAGATCTGCGGTTCGATTGTCGCCGTCGTGGCGCCGGAATACGCGGGGACCCGCAACGGCGTGCCCATCGGAACGTTGAGGTGGGTGTCGGGTCGGGAACCGAGGCGCTCACCGTTCTCGATCGCGTCGAGGAGGTGGATCGCGAGGTCGGCGACCTTGACCTGGTCTTCTTCGACGCCTGCGCCCTTGACCCCGTCGTCGAGCATGATGTAGCAGAACGGGCATGCGGTCGCGACCCGGCTCGCACCCGTTGACAACGCCTCGGCGGCCCGCTCGTCGTTGACCTTGACGCCCGTGTCCTCCTCCATCCACATCCGGGCGCCGCCGGCGCCGCAGCACATACCGGTGGTGCCGTTGCGTGGCATCTCGACGATCTCGATGCCCTTGATCGAACCGACGACCTTGCGGGGGGCGACGTAAATGTCGTTGTGGCGACCGAGGTAGCAGGAGTCGTGGTAGGTGATCCGCTCTTCGAGCGTCGCCTGCGAGACGTCGAGGCGACCCGAGTCGATCAGCGACTCGAGCAGCTGGGTGTGGTGCACGACCTCGTAGTTGCCGCCGAGTTGCGGGTACTCGTTCATCAACGTGTTGAAGCAGTGCGGGCACTGGGTGATGATCTTCTTGACGCCCATCCCGTCGAGCATCTCGATGTTGGGCATCGCGAGCATCTGGAACAAGTACTCGTTGCCCGAGCGGCGGGCCGAATCGCCGGTGCACATCTCGGACGGCCCGAGGATCGCGACGTCGATGCCCGCTCGGGTGAGCAGCTTCGCCATGGCCTGCGTGACCTTCTTGTTCTTGTCGTCGAACGACCCGGCGCAGCCGACCCAGTAGAGGTACTCGGCCTCGAACGGTTCGCCCGGGTCGACGACGGTGACGTCGGCGAGGTCGTTCGCCCAGTCGGCGCGCTCACCCTGGTTCAGACCCCACGGGTTGCCCTGGTTCTCCATTGCCCGATAGGCGTTGCCGAGCTCGGCCGGGAAGTTCGACTCCATCAGCGACAGGTACCGCCGCATGTCGAGGATCTTGTCGAGGATCTCGATGTTGACCGGGCAGATCTCGTCGCACGCCTTGCAGCTCGTGCAGGCCCAGATCTCCTCGGGGGTGATCCGTTCGAACAGGCTGTTCGCGCCGATCGTGATCTCGGCGTCGGTGCCGAGCGGTGGGCTGACCTGCGGGTTGCCGGTCGCGGCCATGACCTCGCCGGTTTTGAGCACGATCTCGCGGGGGTCGAGCGACTTACCGGTCGCGTGGGCGGGACAGACGCTCGTGCATCGTCCGCACATCGTGCAGGCATCGGTGTCGAGCAGTTGTTTCCACGTGAAGTCCTCGACGACCGAGGCGCCGAACGACTCGAGCTCGGTCTCCATCAGATTGGGCATCGGCTTCATGGCGCCCTTGGGACGGTCCTTGTCGCGCAGGTACATGTTGAGCGGCGACGTGAACATGTGACGCAGCATCGTGATCGGCAGGATCGCCAGGAACACGATGAACGACACGACGTGGAGCACCCACGACCACTGGTGCCAGGTCGAGAGCGCACTCTGCGACAGCCCGGCGACCGTCTGCGCGAGCGGGTAGCCGACGAAGCTGTAGCGCTCGTAGCCCGGCGATTCCTGGAGGGCGATCCGGAACATCTCGGACGTGAACCCGGTGACGCCCAGCACGAAGAACGTGCCGAGGATGACCGCGTGTTCAGGCTTGGACTTGATGCGGATCCGGTACGGGCGCTGCACGTACCGCCGCAGGATCGCCCAGACGACCCCGATCAGGAACACCACGCCGGCGAGATCGCCGACGAACGAGTACGCCTGGTAGGTCCGTCCGTGCAGGAACTTGAGTTGGTCGGGTACCTGGTGGTCGACCTCGAGCACGGTGGTGACGCCGAGCAGCACCAGGAACCCGAAGTACATGAACGAGTGCATCAAACCGGCGGCCGAGTCGCGGAGCAGGGTCTGCATGTACACGCCGGCGCGGAAGTCGCCAGCCCGGCGCTTCACGTTCTTCGTCGTCGTCCTGCGCTTCGCCGGCGCACCCCGCTCCCAGTTCTTCATCCGGTCGGCGAATCGGAACGACCCCCACACGAGCATCAGCGGGATGACGGTGTAGAACGTCACGACCAGCGGATCCGGGATGTTGACGAAGACGGTGCGGTGGATCGCGTTGTCGTTCTCCCACCCCGTGAGGTGGGGCAGGATGCCCGAGACCGCAGTGAAGAGCGCGATCCCGATCCCCAACCCGAGGGCGAGGTGGTGCGGTTTGATCCGACCGGGGGCGGCGGTGGGGGCGTCGTCGTGCGTGCTCATGACGCGCCTCACGCTAGTCGGCGACCCGCGCCCGCCTCACCTCGACCCGCGGCTCAACCGAAGGATTGGCGGTCGAGATTGCGGATGTGGCCCGCGAGTGAGCCGAGCAGCTTCACGGCGATGCCGGGGTTCTGCTCGATGACCTGGAGGAAATGCCGCTGGTCGAGCACGAACAGCGTGCAGTCGGTGTCGCATGTGACGCTCGCGGTCCGCGGCCCGTGATCGAGCAGCGACAACTCGCCGACGACTGCGCCCGGCCCGAGGCTCACGACCTTGCGGCCGGCGCGCCGCACCGTGACATCGCCATCGAGCACGACGAACGCTTCGCGACCCATCTGGCCCTGGTCGACGATCAGCGTGCCGGCGGTCATCGTGACCTGGTCGCCCGCCTTCGCGATGGCTTGCAGCTCACGCTTGGAACACCCTGTGAACATCGGGACCGATTTGAGATGCTCCAGCTGAGCTGCTTTGGACGCCATGTCGGAGACAGTAGCCGTCACGACGAGTGACGAGCGACGGTCGGCGCCCACACCCGACCCCCAGGCGGGGTGCGTCAGAACTCGATCAGGCTGGGGCGATAGTCGCTTGGCGCTTCGAAGCCCAAAAGGTTGAGGAGCGTCGCGGCGACATTGGCGAGGCCGGCATCGGCAGGCGGCGCCATGTGATACTCGCCGTCGTAGTCGGGATCGTAGATCGCGAATGGAACCGGGCTGAGGGTGTGCGATGTCTTCATCGTGCGCACACCGTTCAGTTCGGTGTACATGATGTCGGCGTTGCCGTGGTCGGCGGTGAACACCATCACACCGTCGAGTTCATCGATCACCGTTGCGAGCTTGGCGACGCACTCGTCGATGACGGTCATCGCCTCGACCGTGGCCCCGAGGTTGCCGGTGTGGCCGACCATGTCACCACTCGGGAAGTTGAGCCGTCCGAACCGGTACTCACCGGAACGGAGCAGATCGATCACCTCGGCCGTGATCTCGCGGACCTTCATCGCCGGCGTCTGGTCGAACTCGACGTGGTCGCTGGGAATCTCGACGTAGGTCTCCAGCTGCTCGTCGACGTAGCCGGAACGGTTGCCGTTCCAGAAGTACGTGACGTGACCGAACTTCTGCGTCTCGCTGACGGCGAAACTCGTCACGCCCGCCGCCGCCAGATAGTGGCTCACGGTCCGGTCGATCTCCGGCGGGTCGACCAAATAGTTGGTCGGAACGTGCAGGTCGCCGTCGTACTCGAGCATCCCGGCGAAATACACGTCGGGCCGATCGCGGCCGTCGCCGGCGCGATCGAAGTGATCGAACTCGTCGTCGTCGAAGGCCTGCGAGATCTCGATCGAGCGATCACCGCGAAAGTTGAACAGCACGACGGCGTCACCGTCACCGATCACACCGATCGGGTGGTCGTCGGCACCGACGACCACGAACTCGCCGAGGTTCTGGTCGCTCACGATCTCGTCCTGCGCCTCGTCGTACATCGTCTGCACGGCGGCAGTCGCCGAGGCGAACGGTCGTCCGATGCCGAACGTGTGTGCCCGGTAGCCGCGGGCGACCATCGGCCAATCGGCGCCGTACCGGTCCATCGTGATCTTCATGCGACCGCCGCCCGACGCGATCCGGAAGTCGCGTCCGGCGCGCTCCGCGTTGAGGTCTGCGAGCAGGTGTTCCGTCCGCTCGATGTAGCGCAGCGCCGAGCACGGGTCGACGTCGCGCCCGTCGTGCAGGATGTGCACCGCCGCGCTGGTGACGCCGTCGTCGGCGGCACGTCGGAGCAGCGCGTCGAGATGATCGACGTGTGAGTGCACGTTGCCGTCGGAGTGCAGTCCGATCAGATGCAACGTGTGGGCGCGTGCGTGTTCGACGATCTGCGCCCACACCTCGGTCTGGAAGATTGCTCCCGTCTCGATCGCCCGGTTCACCAGCTTCGCTCCCTGCGCAAAGACCCGTCCGGCACCGAGTGCGTTGTGTCCGACCTCGCTGTTGCCCATGTCGTCGTCGGACGGAAGGCCGACGGCCGGCCCATGCGCTGCGAGCTCGGCGTACAGCGGCCCACGCTCCAGTTCGTCGAGACACGGCGTGTCGGCGACCTCGACCGCGTTGCTCGGCCCGGGTGGTGCGATGCCGACTCCGTCAGCGATGACCAGGAGGAGTGGCCCGGCGCGGCCTGCGAACGACGGATGCTGCTCCAACGCGAGGCTCATGTCCGCCGAGTGTACGAGCGGTGATCCGGTCGATCGATCGGTTCATGCCTCACGCTCCTACGCTGGGCCACGACACTGACCGAAGGAGGTCCCCGATGGGACTACTGAACAAGAAGAACATCGCGATGGCGAAGAAGTTCGCCGACAAGAACAAGGACAAGATCGCCAGCGGCGTGAAAAAGGCGACCGACACGATCGACGAGAAGACGGGTTGCAAGCACACCGACAAGCTGAAGAAGCTCGACGACGCCGCCCAGAAGTTCGCAGGCGTCGATCAGCCGTCGACCGGGGCTGCGACCGCCGGCGCGACCCGGACCGGTGGTCCGGCAACGGCCTCGACGACTGCGACCCCAAGAGACAACCCACCAGAGACCCCGACGGCGACCTCGACCGGTGGCCCGACTGCGACCCCGACGGAGGCTGCGGCCGGCCCCGACACGAACCCGAACGACCCCGCCTGATCAAACGCCGGCGCGGTTGGTCGTTTCGATGAATGCGCCCGCCCGGCGGCCCAGTCAGTGCGTCTGGTGACGCACCGACCGGGCCCACACACTGTCGGACGCCGGGGGAGAGGCGACGCAGTGTTCGCTCGGGGGGAACGACGATCATTCGACGCCGAACACGCCTTGGATTGCTGATGCGTCGCACCGAGCGGCGGTGCCTCGCGACGCAGAGGGATCTGACCCGCTCGCGTTCGCGACGTCGGTCAGCGCAGCGTTCGCACGTAGCCGCGTTCGAGCTGCACGAACCCACTGCGTTCCCAGAATGTGTGCTCGTCGGTGCGGGCCGTGCTGCTCAGCACCTGCAGGCGACGACACCCGAGGTCGCTCGCACGTTCGCCGGCGTGGTCGAGCAGCATCGCCCCCACCCCCGAACTCTGGTAGGCCTCGGCGACACGCAGCATGACGATCTGCGCCGTTCGGCCGCCACGGTCGTGCAGTTGTCGATAGGCGAGGAGTTGGAGGACGGCGACGATCTGGCTGTCGTACTCGGCGACGAGGACGTAGTTTCCATCGGTCCGGTCGATCTCGGTCAATGCGTCCCGGTACGAACCAGCGGGAGGTATGCCCTGCGCGGATTCGGGTTCACCGCCGCGCAGGATCGCTCCGATCGCCGGGAGGTCGTTGCGGACGGCATCTCGGAAGTACGGCTGCATCGTGCTCTTATTGTTCCACCTGGCGCCCTTACGATCGGGATATGGCCGACAACGACGAGCGTGACGACATCGAACCCGAGCTGCTCGCGGCGGCACGCGCGGTCCAGGTGAATGCGCACGTGCCCTACTCGAAGTTCCGAGTCGGTGCCGCGCTCCGGACTGCCTCCGGCGCCGTGTTCACCGCGTGCAACGTCGAGAACGCGGCGTATCCCGAGTCGACCTGTGCCGAGGCGGGGGCGATCTCGGCGATGGTCTCGGCCGGCGAGGACACGATCGTCGCCGTGGTCACGGTGTGCGACGGGGAGGCGCTCGGTACGTGCTGCGGTGGTTGTCGTCAGAAGATCCGCGAGTTCGCGACGGCGGCGACCCTGATCCACAACGCCGGGCCCCACGGCATCGCCAAGTCCTTCACAATGGAAGAGCTGCTCCCCGACTCGTTCGGCCCCGACCACCTGCTCTGATCACGTGTCGACGGGCCGCTGGAACTTGAGCGACCTCGACTCAACTTTCTTTACGGCACGTTGGCGTCGATCGACGCGCTCCCTACACTTGAGCGGACCCGACGCAGGATCCGCCTGCGACAGCTCGAATCACCCCCACGAATATCCCCCACGAACATCCCCCACGAACATCCCCCACGAACATCAAGGAAACAAGGAGCAATCATGCCCAAGGCAGTCGGTATCGACCTCGGTACCACCAACTCCGTCGTCGCCGTGCTCGAAGCCGGCGAACCCGTCGTCATCCCCAACTCCGAGGGCGGTCGCACGACCCCATCGGTCGTGGCGTTCTCGAAGGCCGGCGAAGTCCTCGTCGGCGAGGTCGCCAAGCGTCAGGCGATCACCAACCCCGATCGCACGTTCCGTTCGATCAAGCGCCACATGGGCGAAGGCTGGAAGAGCGACGACATCGACGGCAAGACCTACACCCCGCAGGAGATCAGCGCCCGCACGCTCATGAAGCTCAAGCGCGACGCCGAGGCGTTCCTCGGCGACACCGTGTCGCAGGCAGTCATCACCGTCCCCGCGTACTTCGACGACGCCCAGCGCACCGCCACCAAAGAGGCGGGCACGATTGCCGGCCTCGAAGTGCTGCGCATCATCAACGAGCCGACTGCCGCCGCACTGGCCTATGGCTTGGAGAAGGGTTCAGAAGACGAGACGATCCTCGTGTTCGACCTCGGCGGCGGCACGTTCGACGTGTCGGTGCTCGAGATCGGCGACGGCGTGTTCGAGGTCAAGGCGACCCACGGTGACACGCAACTCGGTGGCGACGACTGGGACGAGCGCATCATCGACTGGCTCGTCAGCCAGTTCAAGAGCGCCCAGGGCGTCGACCTGTCCAACGACCGGATGGCGATGCAGCGGCTGAAGGAAGCCGCCGAGAAGGCGAAGATCGAACTCAGCCAGACGCAGTCGACGCAGATCAACCTGCCGTTCATCACAGCCAACGCCGACGGGCCCCTCCACCTCGACGAGCAACTCACCCGAGCCAAGTTCCAGGAGATGACGAGTGACCTCATCGAGCGCTGCCGGATCCCGTTCGAACAGGCACTCAAAGATGCGGGCGTCGAGAAGGGCGATCTGCATCACGTGATCCTGGTCGGCGGCTCGACGCGTATGCCGGCGGTCACCGAGCTCGTGCAGTCGATGACGGGCAAGGAGCCGAACAAGTCGGTCAACCCCGACGAGGTCGTCGCGATCGGCGCGGCGGTCCAGGCGGGCGTGCTGCGTGGCGACGTCAAAGACGTGCTGCTGCTCGACGTGACCCCCCTCAGCCTGGGCATCGAGACCAAGGGTGGGGTCATGACCAAGTTGATCGAGCGCAACACCACCATCCCGACCAAGCGCACCGAGGTGTTCACAACGGCCGAAGACATGCAGCCGTCGGTCGAGATCCACGTGATCCAGGGCGAGCGCGAAATGGCGAGTTACAACAAGACGCTCGGCAAGTTCCAGCTCGTCGACCTGCCGCCCGCCCCGCGTGGTGTGCCGCAGATCGAAGTCACCTTCGACATCGACGCCAACGGCATCGTGCACGTCGCCGCCAAGGACCGCGCCACCAACAAGGAGCAGTCCATGACGATCACGGGTCAGTCGACGCTCGACAAGGATGCGATCGACCAGATGGTCAAAGACGCCGAAGCCCACGCCGACGAGGACAAGGCGCGACGCGAAGAAGCCGAGGTCCGCAATAACGCCGACTCACTCGTCTACCAGACCGAGAAGGTGCTGAAGGACCAGGGTGACAACGTCACCGCCGACGAGAAGGCTGCGGTCGAAGGGCCGCTCGGCGAGCTCAAAGAGGCGCTCTCCGGCAACGACACGGCTGCCATCAAGACGGCGACCGAGCAGCTCATGTCGGCGAGCCAGGAGTTCAGCCAGAAGCTGTACGAGGCGGCATCCCGCGATGCCAACGCCACCGGGTCGTCTGCGAGCGGGCAGAGCGACGGTGCAGGTCGGGTCGACGACGACGACATCGTCGATGCCGAGATCGTCGATGCCGAGATCGTCGACGAGGGTGAGAGCGAGGCGTCGTGAGCGGGTCCGGCTCGGCACCGGGCCAACCGGTGCCCGGCGACGACGAACGCGGCAGTGAGGTCGACGACTACACGGGCGAGATCCCGCGGATCGAGACCGACGCACCCGGAGCCGAGCCGGACGACACGATGCCGTCCGGTTTCGGTGACGGCGACGTCGCCGACGTCGACGATGCCGACTTCGACTCGATCGTGGACGGCCTCGACCTCGACGGGTCCGCCGACCTGATCGACCAGCCCGACGACATCGCTGCGCTCGCCGCCGAACGTGATCAGTACCGGGACACGGCGATGCGCGTGCAGGCCGATTTCGAGAACTTCCGCAAACGCAGTGCGGTCCAGGCGTCCGGCGATGTCGATCGGGCCACCGGCCGACTCGCGGAGGCGTTCCTCCCCGTGCTCGACGCAGCGGAGGCTGCGTACGTGCAGCACCCCGACGAGATCGGGCCACTGCTCAACGTGTTGTTGGCCGAGCTGAAGAAGCAGGGCCTCGAGGCGCTCGACCTCGAAGCGCAACCCTTCGACCCCGAGGTCGCCGACGCTGTCGCCCACGAGGCTGGCGGTGGCGGTGAGGTAGTGGTCGCCGAGGTGTTGCGCAGCGGTTACCGCTGGAAGGGCAAGACGCTGCGGCCGGCGATGGTTCGCACGAAAGATTGACCGTCTGTCCGGAGGGATCGGCCCCTCCGGACAGTGCGGTGGCCGGATTCTTGCGGCGACGCCCGAGGGGGTCTCAACCCTCCGACACACGAGAACGAACAGGGAGGTGACGCGATGAGCGCACAGCGGGATTGGTACGACAAGGACTACTACCAGGTGCTCGGCGTTGCCGCCGATGCAACGCACAAGGACATCAAAAAGGCGTACCGGAAGCTGGCCGGCGAAAACCACCCCGACAAGCATCCGGACGATCCGGCGGCGGAAGAGCGTTTCAAGGCGGTGTCGGCGGCGTACGACGTCGTCGGAGACGAAGCCAAGCGAACGGAGTACGACGAGGTCCGCCGGCTGGGCCCCATGGCGGGCGGCATGCCCGGCCGGGGCGGACCCGGTGGGTTCTCGTTCAACGTCGGCGACATGCAGGGCGGAGGCGCTGACATCTCCGACCTGCTCGGTCAGATGTTCGGGCGAGGCGGTCGTGGTGGTGCCCGCAACGCCGGCCCCCAACGCGGCCCCGACCTGACTGCGCAGCTCACCCTCGGTTTCGAGGACGCTGCGACCGGCCTGACCACGACGCTGTACCTCACGAGCGACGCCCAGTGCTCGACGTGTTCGGGAAGCGGGGCCAAGCCGGGCACCCACCCGTCACGGTGCGGTGTGTGCGGTGGGCGCGGCGTGACCGACGACAACCAGGGCATGTTCTCGTTCTCGAGCCCCTGCCGGAACTGCCACGGCACGGGGTCGGTCATCACCGACCCGTGCCCGACGTGTCAGGGGAGCGGCGTCGAACGACGGCCACGCGAGGTGAAGGTCCGGATCCCTGCGGGCGTGAAGGACAACCAGACGATCCGGCTCCCCGGTCGCGGATCGCCGGGGCGCAATGGTGGACCGGCCGGCGACCTGCTGGTCGAGATCGCCGTGCAATCCCACGAGCGGTTCGGGCGCTCGGGCAACAACCTGACCGTCCACGTGCCAGTCACGTTCGCCCAGGCGGCACTGGGGTCGGAGATCGATGTCCCCGTCCTCGACGGGTCGACCGTCACCCTCCGGATCCAGCCCGGGACGCAGAGCGGGTCCCGCCATCGGGTCAAGGGCCGCGGCATCACCACGGAGTCGAAGCGCAGCGGATCGCAGTCGGGCGATCTCATCGTCACCGTCGACGTCGTCGTGCCGACGGAACTGACCGACGAGGAGCGGGCAGCGATCGAGCAGCTCGCCGCAGTGGCTACGGTGGCACCCAGATGAGTGTCCGGACCCGAACCCAGGCGGTGTACGTCATCTCGGTCGCGGCCGAGTTGGCCGGGATGCACCCCCAGACGCTGCGGATCTACGAGCGACGGGGGCTCGTGCAGCCGGCACGCACCCAGGGTGGCAATCGTCGTTACAGCGACGCCGACATCGAGCGTCTCCAGCGGATCTCCGACTTGGCCGAGCAGGGCATGAACCTCGAGGGCATCCGGCGCGTGATGGAGCTCGAGTACGAGAACTCGATCCTGCTCCGTGAACTGGAGCAGGCGCGTCAAGCGGCACGGTCCGCGCAGGCCGACGCCGAAAAGCGCCAGCGGCGCGATCTGGTGCCGCTCCGCCAGGCCGTCGCCGTCTTCGGTGAGCGGCCGCGGTTCCTCGACGACCGCCGATAGACCGACGCCGAGTGACCGCTCGGCCACCCTCTGACGATCAATCGCCCGTTTGAGGTGGCATGCTGGAGGGGTGATCCCGCACGGCGTCCCGTGGCAACGCGTGTTGACTGCCCTCCTCGCGGTCGTGGTCGCACTCACCGGGATCGTCGTGGCGTTCCGTGCCGACGGTTTCCCTGCCGTCGATGCAACCGTTCCCCGTGCCACCCGCTGGTTCGTCGACCAGGCGAGCGACCGGATCGTGCTCGCCGACGGTTTTTCAGGCCGCGCGCTGGCGCGCCTCGATCCCGCAGCCGTTGGAGAAGTGCTCGAGATCGCCCAGAGTGCCAGCGGCGTGATCGTGGTCGACCGGGCGACGGCCACCGCACGGGCAATCGATGCGTCGGCGCTTCGCCTCGGTCCGTCGCAATCACTCGGTCTGGTGGCTGAACCGAACTCGGTCGTCGCCGTCAGCCAGGTCGGGATCGTCGCCGCCGATCCCGACACCGCTCAGGCGCTGCTCCAGCCGCTCGGTGGTGACGCCGTCCCGTTCAACATCGACGGCGGCGCGACTCGTGCGTCGACCCAGATCGCGCCCGACGGAGCCGTGTGGACGGCGGCCGCCGGGCGCCTCTCACGCACCACAAGCACCGGTGGTCAGACGGTCGTCGCAGGCGTCCCGGATGCCCGATTCGCGCTGGTGGGCAATCAGCCGCTGGTCCTGGACGTCGATCGGGCGCGCGTCCAGTTCGATCGGGGAGACTGGGTCGACCTTCCGCCTGATGTCCCGGTCAGTGAACTCGTCGTGCAGGAGTCGAGTCCGAGTGCCGACTGCGGGTGGATTGGCGCGGGCGACCGGCTGTGGTGCGTCGGCACCGACGGGCTCGACGAGACCGTGGTCATCGACGGCCTCGACATCAGCGGCGGCGATCTGCTCGCGTTGGCCGGTGACGCCGCAGCACTGGTGCGGCGCGCTCCGTCCGAGATTGTCAGATTCGACTGGCGCCGGGCCGACATCATCGACGACACCATTGCCGACCCGACCGCAGGGACGAACCTGACTGTGTCGGCGTCGACCGACCTGATCTGGGTTGACGAGGACACCGGGCGAATGGTGTGGGCGATCACGCCCTGGGGCATTTCTGCGATCGACAAGGATGACGGCACGACCCCGCTGCTCGGTGAGGACGGTGAATTGCTGGCTGACGGCGAGGGCGGCGAGGCGTCGGCAGTCCGCGGCGGCGGCGACGACACCACCGGCCAGGACGACCGCGAGCCCGACGCCAACGGGATCGACGACCCACCGGTCGCCGTCGACGACCCGGTGACCGCCCGGTCGGGCTCAAGCGTCCAGATCGCGGTCACGGCCAACGACTACGACCCGGACGGCGAAGCTATCGCCCTGGTGTCACTCGGCGACGAGGCCGAGGGATCGGTCGAGATCCTGAGCGCGAGCACGGTCGTCTATCAACCGATCTCGGGCTTCGTCGGCTTCGACCAGTTCACGTACACGATCGCCGACGGCAACGGTACGGAGGCGACGGCAACGGTCCGACTGGAGCTGCTCGCGCCCGACGCACCGAACCAGGAACCGATCGGGTCCCCGGACCGAGGCGAGACCGGCCCCGATGCCGCCGTGGTGATCGACGTCCTCGTCAACGACATCGACCCCGAGCGAGATGCACTCCGGGTCGCTTCGTTCACCCCGGCCGACGTCGGTGGCACGATCACCGAGACCCTGACGCCCTCCGGCCTTCCTGGGCTTCGCTACATGCCGCTGAACGGAGCGTCGGGCACCGCGACGTTCACGTATCGGCCGGTCGACGCATTGGGTGCGGTCGGGGATTCGGTCGCAGTGAGCGTCGAGATCGCCCAGCTCAGCGACGACAACCGGCCTCCGATCGTGAAGCCCGACGCGGCACGAATGCGTCGCGACATCATCACCGAACTCCCGGTTCTCGCCAACGACCGCGACCCGGACGGCGACCGCCTCCAGCTCGGGCTGCTCGAGCCCCTCCCGCGCGGTCTGGACATCAGGGTGTCGGGCAACGTGCTCCTCGTGACCGCACGTGCAGGTGCCGCCCAGTTCACGCCGTTCTCCTACACGGTCGATGACGGCCACGGACACGTCGTCGTCGGCTCGGTGCTGATCGCCGTGATCTCCGAACTTGAACCCAACCGGCCGCCGGTTGCGAACGCCGACACCGCATCCGCCGTGGTCGGCGTCGCGCAGGTGATCGACGTGCTCGCCAACGACAGTGATCCCGACGGTGACACGATCATCCTCCTGAGCGTCGAGGCGATCGACACGTCACCGAACCCCGGCTCGTACCGCGTGCAGGGCCGATCGGTGCAGTACACGGCGGCACCGATCATGACCGACGACGACATCTCGATCGACCGGTTCCGATACGAGATCTCGGACGGCAACGGCCAGACCGCGATCGGGGAGGTGAGCGTCCGAGTCCTCCCCGAGGCGATCGACGCGCCACCGTTCGCGCGAGACGACGGCGCGACGACCGAGGTCGACGTGCCGGTCACGCTCGACGTGCTCAGCAACGACGGCGACCCGTCCGGCGCACGTCCGACGATCGCGTCGACGCCAGGGTGTGCGGGTGGTGGGCAGGCCAACGTCACGTCGGATGACCGCGTGACGTTCCGCCCGCCACGCAACCGCGCGGGGGTGTTCAACTGCACCTACGAGGTCATCAACCCGCAGGGGCTGCGAGCGTCTGCGACGATCACGGTCAGCGTCGTCGAACCGGCAGTGACGAATGCGCCTCCGGTCGTCATCAACGAAGAGATCCCGATCGTGGTGAACGAAACCAAATCGATCGATGTCCTGGCCAACGACTCCGACCCTGATGGCCCGCAGTCCATGCTCCGTGTGCTGTCGAGTACGCGGCCGGTGCTCGGGACGGCGACGCGCGACGGGAGTGTGATCACGTTCGCGGCCGGCCCGGTGGTCGGCCCGGCGACGATCACCTACCAGGTCGGCGACGCAGCGGGCGGCGTGACGATGGGACGCCTCACCTTCCGGGTCGGCGAACCGGTTCGTCTCGCCCCGTATGCCGCCGATGACATTCGATCGATCACGGGGCCGGCGGTGCCGACGGCGTTCAACGTGCTGTCCAACGATGGTGACCCCGACGGGACGGTCGACCAGCTGCGGCTCGTGTCGACGCAGCTCACGAGCGGTAATGCGACCGTCACGGCGTCGGGGCGGACGGTCATGGTGACGCCACCACCGGACTACGTGGGCGCGGTCACCGCCACCTACACGATCGCCGACGCCGACGGGCTCACCGCGGTCGGCAAGATCCTGCTGACCGTGCTCGAAGCTCCCAACCGGCCGCCGGTAGCGGGCAACGACGTCGGCGAGGTCGTGAACGGTGGGACGGTCGGTGTGCCGATCGCGCTCAACGATTCGGATCCCGACGGCGACCCGCTCACCTACACGATCGTCACGCCGCCCAACGCCGCACTCGGAACGGCGCGCCTGGACCTCGGGTCATTGGTGTTCGACGCAGTGCCTGGCGCGAGCGGTCAGGCGACGGTCGTGTATCGGGTCTCGGACGGCGAACTGACGGCGGACGCCCGAGCCGTCATCACCGTTCGACCGTGCGCCGAGGCTCCGCCGGCGGCCCCCGACCTGTTCCTGCAAACCGGGTACCAGCAGCCGATCGCGATCGACCTGACCCGAACGGCCCGGAACGGGATCGTCACCGATGTCGGAGCTCCGCTGTCGACGGCCGTCGGCGTGTACACGCCGCCGGCCGGCGAGAACGGGAACGTCGCGTTGTCGTACTCGGTGGTGAATGCATGCCGGATCGTCGCGGTCGGGCAGGTCGTGATCGACGTCAACCAGGAGCCCCTGGCGCGACCGTACCGCTCGGCGATCGGCCGTCGCGACCGGGTCGTTGTGCCGGTGTCGGCGCTCGCGTCGGACGCCGAACCGCTGCGGATCGTCGCGCTCGAAGCAGCGCCGGAATGGGTCGCGATCGTCGAGCAGCAACGGGCGATCCTGCTGGATCCCGGTGGGCGAAGCGGCCGCCTCGACCTGATCGCCGTGGTTGCCGACCCGGGCGGCCTGCAGGTCCGTGTGCCCGTCACGATCGATCTCGTGAATCTGGTGCCGGTCGCGCAACCCGACGCGATCGCGATCGCTGACACACCGGTGACATTCGCGCCGTTGGCGAACGACACCGACCCCGACGGCGACCCGATCACCTTGGCCTCGGTGCCGAGCTCGCTCACGTTCGCGAACGGTGCGACCGGCGTGATCACTCAGCTCGCCGACGGCCGTGTGACGGTTGATGCCCGTAACGGGTTGGGCGTGGCCCGCTTCAACTACACCATCGTCGACTCGCTGGGTCTGCCGTCGGCTGCTGCGACGGTGACGGTGATCGTCAACCGGTCTCCCTTCGCGCCCAACCTGGCATTCGACGTGCAGACGCGTGTCCCAGTACCCGTTGCGGTACCGGCGACTGATGCCGAGGGCGGCCCCCTGGTGCTGGCCCTTCTCGACGATCCGTCGCCGCTCGAGATCGTGGTCGACGGTCTGACGCTGACCGTCACCGCGCCCAACAACGCAACCGACGAGGTGCACACCGTTCGCTACTCGGTCACTGATCCGCAGGGAGCGGTCGGGCAGGGAATCCTGACGATCACGGCGCTCAAGACGATCCCGACCACCACCACCACGACCACCACCACGACCACCACCACGACCACCACCACGACCACGACCACGACCACGACCACGGTGCCGACGACCACGACCACGACCACGCCCACGTCGACCACGACCACGTCGACCACGTCGACGCCGCCGACCGCGACGACGACGACCGTTCCGTAGCGCCCCGGGAGGCGGGTTCAGCGACGCCGGATCGACAACGGGTGGTCAACCGCCGTGAGGCACCGCCCGGTGTCGCAATCGAACTTCCACCCGTGGAGCGTGCACACCAGGACGTCGCCGCGCCGGGTCGCCTCGATCTCGCCGAACACGGCGAGGTCGGCGTTGCGGTGCGGGCATCGACGCTGCACGACGTACCCGCCGAGCTCGATCTCGGCTTCGGTCTCCGTCGGTGGATCGAGCTTTCTGATCGCCTCGGCTTCGGTCCGACGCATTCGCTCGACCGACAGCGACTTGAAGAAGTTGTAGAGGTACTCGTTGAACTCGCCCTCGCGCCAGCCGGTCCACCGACAGGAGAGGAACAGCGAGTTCGACCAGTCGACGGCTCGCTCGGCGGTGACCTGCTCGACGAGCTGGCGGGGAATGTCGAACCGGAACGCGTAATCGTCGTTCTCGTATGGGCGAACGTCAGCGTTCGGGAAGTCGATCAGGATCTCCAGGTCGCCGGCTCGGAACAGGCAGTTCGCGCCGACGGCGTTGCACATCGTCGGGGCCATGCGCAGCAACGGCTCCCACCAGGCAGCAAGTGTGGCGAGCAGATCGGTCGAGGCATCGGGCCAGCCGGCCTTCAGCTCGGCGAGCCACGGTTGCCAATCGGCCTGATAGGTCCGCAGGTACGACGCTTTCGACGTGAAGATCGCGTCGACATCGACGTCAGGAATCGGGTGCGTCACGGTGACGCCCGACGGCGTGATCTCGATCTCGGTCCCGGGAATCGCGAGCACGCCCTCGCGATTCGCATCCGTCAGCAGACGCAGGAACGACTGCTGGTCGGGAAAGATCGACAGCTGGTCCCCGTCGATCATGTTCAGGTGCCACAGTTCGTCGTCGAGGAACACTGGCGGACCGGCGCTCGGGACGACCCCGGCCGCGTCGATTGCTTCGACGTACTTCATCGCGCGAGTGAACTGGCTCTCCACTTTCGCATCGCACAGCGTGCGTTTGACGTCGTCGGGCATCTCGTACACCATCGGGTACCAGATCGCGCCCGAGTACTGCAGCCAATGGAGGTCGACCGGTCCGTGCGATCGCAACGCATCGAGGTCGGTCGTGCGACAGTCGTTCTGATTGACGAGCCTGGTCGTACCATCGGCCACCATCAGCGCCGAGTCGCCGCCCGGGCCGTCGGTGATCGACACCTCCGTGTGAATCGCGATGCTGAGCCCGGAGACCAGTTCGAGCTCCTCACCGTTCGTGGTGCGGACGAACTCGGTGAAGCCGAGCCGGCCGAGCGTGCGCTGCTGCTCCCGAGTCGGGTAGTCGGGCAGGAGGATCGGGATGTCGCGGCGGAGGTGGTCGCGGAGCCACGCCTCGTCGTGATGGTCGGCGTGGAGGTGCGAGACGTAGAGGTAGTCCGCACGCTCGATCCGTTCGAGCAGGTCGTCGCTCAGGCGGTCATTGCGCGGGAAGACAAACCATGATCCGAAGAAGGCCGGGACGAACCACGGGTCGCAGACGATCGACCCGGCATCGGTCTCGATCAGGATTCCGGCGTGGCCCAGTGACGTGGCGCGCATGGCGGGCAGGGTATCGGTGATCGGGTCGGCCGATCGGGGTGGCCGACCGTCGCCGCAGCGGCTCAGGCGACGGGCGGATCGGTGTACTGCTGGCCCGATCGCGACACGTGCTCGGTCCACTGGCCGCCGTCCCAGTAGCGGAGCTCGAACCGCGACGACGGGTCTGCGTACCAGCCGGCAGGGGCTGCCCCGGCGCTATCGGCGGGGGTCGTAACCGTCGGAGTGCTCTCGGTCTGGGGCACGGGGGCGACTGAAGGCTCGCTGACCGTCGCCGCACCGCCCGATGCCCAGCCGGGCGACTCGGACACGGGATCGGCAGCCTCCGTGTCGTGGCCGATCGTCGTTGCGGTCGTGGCGGACGGAATGCTCGGGCCGTCGTCGGCGCCGTCGGATGTGTCGACACCCGATGGGGACACGGAGTGGGCCGAGGAGCTGGACTCTGTCGAAGTCGACCCGTTCGCGTCACGCCCGAGATAGGCGGTGATCGTGCTCCCGGTCGGCACGATCGCAACGACCGACCAGCCGTCGCCGGCCTGTTCCGTGAGACGGTCGGCGAGTGAACCGGCCTCGTAAGACGACACGCTGATCGACGAGAATTCCTGCATTCGACCACTCTAGTTGGTGCTCGGGCGGGGTTGTCGGCTGTCTCCTGCGTGCCGACGTTCGCAGGCGGTCACCCGCCAGACTGCAGCCATGGTCGAAGCGATCCAGGTCGTGTCAGGGGTCCTTGCCCTGATCGCAGCCGCCGGCTCGCTGGTGATCGTGATCGCCGGCGTGATCGGTGGCCGGTCGCCGCTCGTCGCCGCGATCGCGCGGATTGCCAGCCGCCATCGAGCCGAACTCACGCTGGCGGTCGCAGTGGTCGCAACCCTGGGAAGTCTGTACTTCTCGGAGGTGGCCGGATATGTGCCCTGTCGGCTGTGCTGGTTCCAGCGGATCGCCATGTACCCGGTCGCGGTGATCGCGCTCGTCGGGCTCGTTCGCCACGACCGTGCGGCGCGCTGGTATGTCCTGCCGCTCGCGATGGCCGGCGCCGGCGTCTCGTCGTACCACTCGATGATCGAGCAGGGCTGGCTGTCCGATTCGGCGTCGTGTTCGCTGGTCGGCCCCTCCTGCGCCGACGTCTGGTTCCGAACGTTCGGCTTCATGACGTTGGCGTTGATGGCGCTGGCTGGTTTCGTGTCGATCATCGTGCTGAACACGATCTCGATCGACTCGATCGATCCCGATCAACCCTGACAGGAGTTTCCGTGAACCGCCCTCGAAGACTCACCGCTATCGGCTGCTCGATCACCCTCGGCCTCGCAGCGTGCGGCGGCGGCGCCGATCAGGCCGAAACTCCGTCACCGGTATCGTCCGCCACGTCCGCGCCATCCGGCTCCGTCGACACTGGTTCGACGACGCCGTCGAGTTCCGGCGATGTGGTTCCGACGATCGACCCCGAGGTCCCCGAGGCGTTCCTGCCCGGCGTCGGCCCGGTCGCGGTGGTTGGCGAGTCGCTGCCGGTGCTGCCCGAGCAGGGTGACGACCCGGCGATCGGCATGCCGGCTCCCGTGCTGATCGCCCAAGACTTCGACGGCCGACCGGTGCGTGTCGAACCGGCTGCCGATGGCCCGACGTGGCTGGTCTTCCTGGCGCACTGGTGCCCGCACTGCAACGACGAGATCCCGGTGATCAACACCCTTCGGGACGAGGGTCGGATTCCCGACGGGATCGATGTGATCGGCGTGAGCACGGCAGTGAGCCCCGACCGTCCGAACTTCCCGCCGGGCCAGTGGCTGCAGGACAAGGAATGGACGTTCGCCGCGATCGCCGACGGCATCGACACGGGACGCGAAACGTTCATCGCCGCCGATGCCTACGGCGTCAGCGGGTTTCCGTTCTCGGTTCTGGTTGATGCCCACGGGATCGTCGTCAAGCGGTGGTCGGGCGAACGCGACCCCGACGACATCGTGGCGATGCTCACCAACGACCTCGCGCTCGGCTGAACGATCTACGTCGCGTCGGACCTGACGTGACCATCGGGGACGGCGAGGCGTTCGGCCCTGGCGATCACGGTCCGCAGCGGCAGCCCCAGCGCACGGGCGGCGATCACAGCGTCGTCGTGTTCCGCCTTTGCTCGGCCGTCGGCAACCTTGACCCGGATCTCGTGGCCCTCGAGTTCGACCGTTGCGTCCGTGCGCTGCTGCGGCCATCGCCGTACGTCGCTCGTGCGGACTCCGAGCGTGCCGGATTCCGCAACGAGGACCGCGCGGACATCCCGGAACGTGGCATCGTCGCAGAGCGCACTGATGATGAACGCCGGTCGGCCCTTCTTCATGATGATCGGGGTCACCCACGCATCGTGGGCGCCGGCGTCGATCAAACGCGTGATGGTGTACGCGAGGACCTCGCCGGTCACGTCGTCGACGTTTGCCTCGAGCACTCGACACGGCCGCCCCGTGTCGTCGCGGTCGACGACGTCATGTCGTTCGCCGACGATCGACTGCACGACATTCGGCCGGCCGGGCGGGTCGGCGGTGCCGGCCCCGAAGCCGGTTGCCTCGACCGTCATCGACGGCATCGGTGAGCAGGTCCCGAGCACGGTCAAGAGTGCAACGCCCGTCGGGGTCGACAGCTCCATGGTGGTGTCGACGCCCACGGTCGAGGCGCCGGCTTCGGCCAGGAGTCGAGCCACGGCGGGTACCGGGTTGGGGAGCGTGCCGTGGGCGGTGCGGACCGTGCCGTGCCCGACGGCGATCGGCGAGTAGGTGATGGAGGCGATGCGGAGCGATGCGAGTGCCGCACACACGCCGACCACATCGAGGATCGAATCGAGTGCTCCGACCTCGTGGAGTTCGACGTCGTCGGGTGAGACACCGTGGATCGCGCCCTCGACGTCGGCGAGGCGGCGGTAGACGGCGAGGGCGTCGCGGCGCACGCGCTCGGGGAGATCGGCGCCGCCGATCAGCTCCAGCACATCGCGCGCCGGCCGATGAGCCGGGTGGTCGCCGTGGTCGCCGTGGTCGCCGTGGTCGGGAGTGTGGTCGCCGTGCGCTGACATGTGATCGTCGATCGCGATGTTCGTCCACAGCGACCCGACGCCGCACCGCTGCGTCCGCTCCCACGTCGCTGCGAACCCGCCCACGCCGAGCGCCGCCCACGCGTCCATCACGACGAGACGGTCGGCGCCCGCGTCGATCAGCGACGCCAGCAGCATGTCGCCTGCGACCCCAGCGCAGCAGTTGAACCACACCACTCGCCCATGCTCGGTCGCGTGTGGATCGGTGGAGTCGTCCGAACCCTGACCGGTCGCCGAGGTGGTCATCGGCGCAACATTCGCGCAATTGCGCTGGCGGCGCCGAAGCCGTTGTCGATCCCGACGACGGTGATCCCGCTCGCGCACGAGGCGAGCATCGCGAGCAGGGCGGTGACGCCGCCGAGGCCGGCGCCGTACCCGACCGAGGTCGGCACCGCCACCACCGGGCGGGAGGTCAGCCCGCCGATCACGCTGGCGAGCGCGCCCTCCATGCCGGCGACGACGATGACGGCGTCGGCGGTCGTGACCTGGTCGAGATGAGCGAGCAACCGGTGGAGGCCTGCGACCCCGACGTCGTGGAGGCGGTCGGCGTCGAACCCGTAGGCCGCGAGCGTGATCGCGGCCTCGTCGGCAACTGGTGTGTCTGCGGTACCGGCCGTCATGACGAGCACTCGCCGTTCGTCGACGGGGGCCGGGCGTCGCCAGAGGAGACACCCGCCGGAGCGCTCGGCCGGCCCGTGCGCGGCAACGACGGCATCGACCTGGTCGGGGGCCGCGCGAGTGAGCAGCACCGGGCCGCTTCCGTGTCCGAGCAGCTCTCCGACGATCCTGACGCACTGATCGGGTGACTTGCCGGGGCCGTAGACGGCCTCGGGCACACCTTGGCGCAGCGCCCGGTGGTGGTCGACGAGCGCCTCGCCCACGTCGGCGAACGGCAACCGGGTCAGGCGCGCGACGGCCTCGTCAGCGGTCACCGTTCCCGACTCGATGCCGTCGACCAGCTCGCGCAGCGTCGCTTCGTCCATCGCCGACATCGTGGCAGACGATCGTCCGAATCGGCACATGGCCGACGCGAACGGTTGCGTAGCCTCATGGAATGACCACCCACGACGCCGACGTCGATCCGCCTCGTTCGCCGACGGTCGGGTTCTTCGGGCCGTTCGGCACGTTCACCGAGCAGGCACTTCGGACGCAGTCGGATCTCGTGGTCGGCGACGTGCTCGCCTTTCGGACGGTCCCGGATGTGCTCGACGCGGTCACCGCCGGCGAGATCGACTTGGGGTTCGTCCCGATCGAGAATTCCACGGAGGGGATGGTGAACTTCACGCTCGACGCACTTGCGTTCGACCACGACCTGGTGATCGTCCGCGAGGTCGTGCTCGACATCCACCTGTGTCTGGCCGCTCGCCCGGGCGTCGCGCTGGCTGACGTCACTGAGGTGCTGTCGATCCCCGTGGCGACTGCGCAGTGCCACCGGTTCCTGCGTGAGCACCTGCCGGTCGCGGAGTTCCGCGCCGCGCTCTCCACGGCCGGCGCGGCTGAAGCCGTGAGTGAGGACGCAGCACCGGGCCTGGCCGCGATCGCGCCGCGGGTCGCGGCGGAGCGGTACGGCCTCGCGGTGCTCGCCGACAACATCGAGGATCACGACGGCAATCAGACCCGGTTCGTGGTCGTCCGTCGTGAGGGCGTGCCTGCCCCGACCGGGCACGACCGCACCGCACTCGTGGTGTATCAGCGGGCCGACGAACCTGGGAGCCTGATCTCGATCCTGCAGGAGTTCGCGGCGCGCCGGCTGAACCTGTCGAACCTGATCTCGCGTCCGACGAAATCGGGTGGGCTCGGCGACTACTGCTTCATCGTGTTCGCAGAAGGCCACGTCGCCGACGACCTGATGGCCGACACGATGCGAGCTCTGCACGCGAAGCAGGGCGCCGTGAAGTTCTTCGGCTCGTGGCCGCGCGTCGACGACCGAGCTCACGATGCTCGCGAGCACGCCGACGAACGATGGCGGCATGCCGATGACTGGATCGACACGATCCGACGGCACGTAGACCGATGACGGTCAGCTCCAGATTCCGACCGGATCGGGGACGGCCCCGACCGCATCAGGCGGAGGGCACCGGGCAGGTACCGGCCCACCGACCACCCACGGCCGTGGGCACAGTCGATGCTCGATCGCTGCGATCCATCGGCTGAGGTAGTCGGTGGTCGCGTAGGAGCCGGTTCGACCGGCGTGGATGCCGTCCCAGAACCATCCGCGTTGCCCGGTGCTGTAGCCGAGCCAGTCGGCGAGGATCACGTCGTCGTAGGCGGGTGAAGCGACGAGGCGCCGGAGATCGACGTTGTTCTCCTGGTACGCACGCCGTGGGGTGTCGCCGCTCACGTCTTCGTTGTAGGTGAGCCACACGATCGTCCTCGCGCCGCGAGCTCGTGCGGCGTCGACGACGGCCGCGAACTCACCCGGGAAATCACTGAACCAGTCGTTGTACCCGGCCTTGATGACGGCGATGTCGATCGATCCAGCGGTACCGAGAATCGCCACGACCGCCGTGCTCGGTATCCGGCCGGTGGTGTTGCTGAGACACGACGGTCGAAGGAGCCGCCGACACGGCCCGGCGTCAACGACGGCGTCGAAGCCCTGGAACGCGACCTCGAGTCGCGATAGACATCGATCGCAGCGAGCGTCGAATCTCCGATCATGAGCACGCGTGACGGAGCCGATCCGTTCGGCGCAGGCGGTTGTGGCGCACCCACCGGGGCACCGCTGAACGAGCCGGTCACGTCGACGACGAGGTCGATCGGGTCGAGCGACCAGTACGCGACGCCCCTCGTGCTGACCCGGGTGATCGCGAGGTTTGCGACGGTGTGGTTCCAGAAGTTGGGGTTGACGAGCGCCACTGCCAGCGCCATGAGCGGCTGTCGTACTGTTTGCGTCATGACCGCAACTCCCGTCTCCGTCGTGACCGGTGCCAACTCGGGCATCGGCCGCGCCACAGCCTTGCATCTCGCCGAAGCCGGTCATGAGGTCTACGGCACCGTGCGATCGGTCGAGCGAGCCGAGAAACTGCGCGATGCAGCGGGCGAACGAGGTGTCGACGTGCACGTGATCGAGCTCGACATCGCGACCGATGAGTCGGTTCGGGCCGGGTTCGACGAGATCGTGCAGCGTGCCGGTCGGGTCGATCATCTCGTCAACAACGCCGGTGTCGGAGGGAACGGTGTCGTCGAGGAGTCGACGCCCGACCGACTGCTGGATGTGATGAACGTCGATCTGTGCGGCGCCGTGCGCTGCCTACAGGCGGTACTGCCCGGGATGCGTGAACGCAGGAGTGGGACGATCGTCAACGTCACGTCGATCGCCGGTCGTCTCGCCGCCGTTGCCCAGGCGCCGTACGTCGCTGCCAAGTGGGCGCTGGAGGGAGTGAGCGAGGAGCTCGCGCTGGAGGTCGCTCCGTTCGGCGTCCGCGTCGCGATCATCGAGCCCGGCGTGACCAAGTCGTCGATCTTCGGCAAGAACATCGACCTGCCGAACGACTCCGGCGCGTACGGCGCGCAGTACGAGTGGATGATGCAGATGTACGCCGCCGGGTACGTGCACGCGACCGACGCGATCGAGGTCGCTCGGATCATCCGCCATGCGATCGAGACGGACGAACCGACATTGCGCTATCCGGTCAGCTGGGGCGGTGCGGCGATCGTCGACGGGCGCAGGCGAATGAGTGACGAGGAGTGGATCGAGATGGGCCGGGTCGACTCGCTCGACGAGTACATCGCTGCCTTCCAGCACCACTTCGGGGTCGACATCTCGACCTGAAGCTCGTTCGCCCGCCACCTGACGCATCGCCCGCAGGCTGACTGGTCACATCGGTCGGCTCACGTCCGGACCGTGACAGCGAACTGCAGGGTAGGGTTCTCCCCACCGCAGGGAGACGGGGTCCCTCGGTGGCGGCCTGGGTTCTGCGTCGTCATCGTGGACCACATGGAAACCATGCTCACCCACCGGCGCGACACGACGTCGACGTCTCCACCCCCCGTCGACGGTCGCCGTCCGCAGGTTGCCGCAGCACGCACCGTCGCCGCCACCAAGATCTACGGTCGCGGCGACACGACGGTGCATGCGCTCGACGGCGTCGACGTCGAGTTCGCCGCCGGTCACTTCACCGCAATCATGGGCCCGTCCGGGTCGGGCAAGAGCACGCTGATGCACTGCCTCGCCGGGCTCGACACCTTGACGGGTGGTCAGGCGTACATCGGCGACGCCGACCTCGGGTCACTGTCCGATGCCGAGCTCACCCGACTGCGGCGTGACCGGCTCGGCTTCATCTTCCAGTCGTTCAACCTCCTGCCGACGTTGAACACCCTCGAGAACATCACGCTCCCGATGGACCTCGCAGGGGTCCGGCCCGATCGCGAATGGCTCGACACGGTGATCTCCACCGTCGGCCTCGGACACCGACTCGCCCACCGTCCGAGCGAACTGTCCGGCGGTCAGCAGCAGCGCGTGGCCGTCGCCCGGGCACTCGCGAACAAGCCGCAGCTCGTCTTCGCCGACGAACCGACCGGCAACCTCGACAGCAACACCGGCACGGAGATCCTCGGATTCATGCGGTACGCAGTCGACCGGTTCGGTCAGACGATCGCAATGGTCACCCACGATCCCGTGTCGGCGGCTCACGCCGACCGGGTGGTGTTCCTGGCGGACGGCCGGATCGTCGACGAGATGTCATCGCCGACCGCCGACCGGGTCATCGATCGCATCAAGGCATTGGCCGCCTGAGATGTGGAACGTGATCGTCAAGGGCCTGTGGAGCCACAAGCGTCGCCTGTTCGCGACATCGAGTGCCGTGGTGCTCGGCGTCGCATTCCTGGCGGCATCTCTGGCCGTCGGTGACACCCTGACCGATGGCTTCGTCGGACTCTTCGGCGAGGCCAACGCCGGGACGGACGTGGTCGTCCGCAGCGAGCTGTCGATCGGCGACGGCGACATGACCCAGCGGGGTCGTCTCCCGATCGACCTCGGCGACCGTCTCGCCACCGTCGATGGCGTCGCAGATGTGCTGCCGGTCCTCGAAGGATCGGGCCGCATCGTCGGCACCGACGGCGACGCGCTGGGCGGCAATGGACCGCCCACCACGGCGACGAACTGGATCGGCGACTCACAGGTCAACCCGTGGCAGCTCTCCGACGGACGAGCCCCGATCGACGTGGTCGACGGCGAGCCGTTCGAGATCGTGATCGACCGCGCATCGGCCCAACTCGGTGATCTGGCCGTCGGAGACCACACGGTGGTGGAGATGCTCCGACCGGTGCCGGTCACGGTCGTCGGGCTCGCCACGTTCGGGGGCGCGGACAGTCTCGGCCCGACGACGTTCGCAGCGTTCACCGATGTCGCGATCCACACATTGCTCGACGCACCCGGTGAGGTGTCCGACTTCCGGCTCGCCGCCGCGGGTGGCGTCAGCCAGAGCGAACTTCAGGCGTCCGTCGAGCAGGTTCTGCCTCCCGACGCGGAAGCGTTGACTGGTGCCCAAATCACCGACGACATGGTCGCCCAGATCGAGACCGACTTCCTCGGGATGTTCCGCACGATCATGGTCGTGTTCGCACTGATCGCGCTCGTGGTCGCCGCGTTCAGCATCCACAACACGTTCTCGATCCTGATCGCCCAGCGGAGCCGTGAATCGGCGCTTCTGCGTGCGGTGGGCGCCTCGCGTCGACAGGTGATGGCGTCGGTGATCGCCGAGGCGATCGTCGTCGGCGTGATCGCATCGGCCGTCGGTCTGCTCGCCGGCTTCGGTCTGGCGACGGGCTTCAAAGCGTTCCTCGACGCCTCCGGCCTCGACCTCGACGCCGATGGTGTGCTGTTCACGTCGTCGACCATGCTGATCGCCGCGGCCGTCGGGGTGTTTGCAACCCTCGTGGCCAGCATTGTGCCGGCGATCCGTGCCGCCCGGGTCGCCCCGCTCGCGGCCCTACGAGAGTCGGCTGTTGATGGCGCGGCCGTTTCGCATGCCCGAACGATCGCGGGTGCGGTCATGGTCGCTGGAGGCGCGGGGGCGGTGATCATGGCGACATCGACCGCAAGCGTGCTGACGACCGCCGGCCTCGGAGCGTTCGCGACGATCGTGGGTGCGGTGATGCTCGGTCCGGCTGTCGCCGGGCCGGCCGTCTGGGCGCTCGGGTCCGGGCCCGTCCTGCTGCGGGGGCAGACGGGGCGGCTCGCTCGGCGCAATGCGATGCGCGATCCGCGACGAACGTCGGCGAGTGCTTCGGCGCTGATGGTCGGAACGGCCGTCGTCGCCCTTTTCACCACCTTCGGAGCGTCGATCAAGGCCACGATCGAGCAAACCGTCGACCAGGATTTCGGGGGAGACCTCGTGGTCGTCAGCGACGATTTCAGCGGCCCGGGCATCAGCGTGGCGCTGGCCGAAGAGATCGCGGCGCTGCCGGAGGTGACCACCTCGGTCGGCCTCGCCAACGCCCTCCTCACTGTCGACGGTCGGCCGCTCTCACCGACGGTCACGGATCCGACCCGACTCGACGATGTGCTCGACCTGGACGTGTCGAGCGGTGCACTCGACGACGTCACGCCCGGCCAGGTCGCGATCAGCGAGATGTACGCCGATGACAACGGGCTGGAAGTTGGGAGTCACCTCGCCGTGTCGTTCGCCGACGGCGTGACGAGCGAACTCTCGATCGCGGCGCTGTACGGGACGACGGCCAACGTCGGCGACATGTTGATGACTGCGGCCGACTGGACACCTCACGCCGACCAGACCGGCGATGTCGCCGTGCTGATCGATCTGGCCGACGGCGTCGCGGAATCGGACGGTCGCACCGCCGTCGATGCGATCGGTGAGCGGTACGGAGCGCCAGGTGCCCAGACCCGTTCGGAGTACATCGATTCCGTCGGCGCCGAGGTCGACCAGACGCTCTACTTCGTCTACGGCATGCTCGGCCTCGCCGTCCTGATCGCCCTGATGGGAATCGCCAATACGCTCTCGCTGTCGATTCACGAGCGGATTCGCGAACTCGGAGTGTTGCGAGCGGTCGGCCAGACCCGATCCCAGGTGCGGGCCATGGTCCGGTGGGAGTCGATGATCATCGCGGTTTTCGGCACCGTGCTGGGCGTTGGACTCGGAACGTTCCTCGGGTGGGGCCTGATGCGAGCGCTCGCCCAGCAAGAAGGCTTCGGCGTGTTCGCCGTGCCGTTCGGACCACTCGGTGCGGTGCTCGTCTTCGCAGCGCTCGCCGGGGTGGTCGCGGCCTGGCGACCCGCCCACCGCGCCGCTCGAATCGACGTGCTCGCTGCGATCGCGACGGACTGAGGCCCATATGACCACTGACCTGCTCGAACGCAGCCACCTCGAACAGCTCAGGTGCTTATGGTGGTGCCGACCATGGTGAACCTGTTCGAACCGTGGACCCGTCCGGGCCGGCTCCTTCGCTCGGCGGCGCACGTCGCCACCGGCCTGCCGGCCGGGATCGTCACCTTCGTGGTCACCGTGACCCTGGTGTCGGTCGCCGTCGGCACGCTCCCAGCCTTCCTGCTCGGCATCCCACTCGGTTGGGTGACGTTGATGGTCGTTCACGGTCTCGCACGCATCGAGCGCAGCCGAGCCGCGGCCTTCCGATCGACGATCCCGGACTCGGGGGTCGCACTCACGGCTCCGGGCTGGTGGGGTCGACTGCTCGAACGGCTCCGGTCGGGTGCCCGATGGCGGGAGATCATGTACTCCCTGGTGGCGTTGCCGGTCGGCGTGATCGGATACTCGGTGGTGGCCGCCGCCTGGGGCGGGGCGGCAGCACTCACGATGTTGCCGGCCTACGCCGGACGACTCCCCGGCGACAGCGCCAAATTCTACTTCTTCGACATCGCCGCCGGATCCGGGCCGGCATGGCTGCTCGGTGCGCTCGGACTGGGCGGGCTGATCGTGGTGGCCCCTTGGCTCACCATCGGCGTGTCCTACGCTCAGTGGTCGGTGGCCAACCGGCTGCTCGGGCCGACCGAGGACGAGCGGCTCACCCGTCAGGTCCAGCGGCTCGAGACGAGCCGGACGGCGGCCGTCGATTCGGCCGAGCAGGAGCGGCGACGGATCGAACGTGATCTGCACGACGGTGCCCAGCAGCGACTGGTCGCACTGGCCGCGACGCTCGGCGCCGCGCGCAACAAGCTCGACGACGACCCCTCGGAAGGCCGGGCTCTCGTCGCCACCGCGCACGAGGAGGCCAAGGCGGCTCTCGGGGAGATCCGCGATCTCGTGCGGGGCATCCACCCGGTGATCCTCACGGATCGCGGCATCGATGCCGCCCTCTCGGCGGTCGTCGCCAGATCGCCCGTGCCGGTCGAACTCGACGTCCGCATCGAAGAGCGTCCGTCGCCCGCCACCGAGAGCGCTGCCTATTTCGTGGTGAACGAAGCGCTCACGAACGTGGCCCGACACAGCGGTGCCTCGAAGGCGACCGTGTCGATCGTACGGGCGTCGGACCGACTCGTCGTCGAGGTCCACGACAACGGCCACGGCGGTGCCGACGCATCGCTGGGCTCCGGGCTGCAGGGATTGCGCGACCGTGTCGCCGGCATGGGGGGAACGATGCACGTGATCAGTCCGAGCGGAGGACCGACGACGATCTCGGTGGAGCTGCCGTGCGCATCGTGATCGCCGAGGACTCGGTCCTCCTCCGTGCCGGGCTCACCCGCATCCTCGCGGACGCCGCGCACGAGGTGGTCGCGACCGTCGGTGATGCCGACGAGCTGCTGCGGGTGGTCGACATGCACCGACCAGATCTCGCCATCATCGACGTCCGGATGCCCCCGACCCATTCCGACGACGGCCTCCGAGCCGCACTGCAGATCCGCGCCACCTCGCCCGGGGTCGGCATCCTCGTGCTGTCCCAGTACGTGGAGGAGCGGTACGCGACCGAGCTGCTCGGCGACAACATCGCTGGTGTCGGCTACCTCCTCAAGGACCGGATCGCGGAAGTCGGCGAGTTCCTCGGCGCGGTCCGACAGGTCAGCGAGGGCGGCACGGTGCTCGACCCCGAGGTCGTGTCCCAGCTTCTCGCCCGGTCCCGTCGCGCTGATCCGCTCGAACGGCTCACCGCCCGCGAACGCGAGGTGCTCGGCCTCATGGCGGAGGGACGGACCAACCCTGCCATCGCCCGGACCCTGATCGTCAGCGACAAGGCCGTCGAGAAACACGTCGGCAACATCTTTTCCAAGCTCGACCTCCCACCGACGACCGACGACCACCGCCGTGTGCTCGCGGTCCTCCAGTGGGTGAACGGATGACACCCATGAACACGCGCGGTTCCTCCACCGCTCTGCTCGATCCCCCGCTCGCGTCCGACAGAGCGGCCCCCGACAGGCCACTGCGTGGCCGCGTGGGCTGGTTCATCCTCGGTGGCATCCTCGCGGTGGGAACCTTGTTCTGGTCGACGCTCAACATCGTCGGGTTGCTGGCCCACGAGGAGTACCCGACCACCGAGGAAACGTTCGCCGCGACCTCGGTCAGGTCGCTCGACGTCGCCACCGACAACGGATCGATCACGGTGATCGCTGACGAGCCCGGCGAGGCCAAGTCGGACGCCGGCGGAATCGTCGTGTCGACAGAGGTCGGCGAGGGGCTCCGGCCGACCAAAGTGTCCCAACGCGTCGTCGACGGCGTGCTCGAGCTCCGGGGCACATGCCCAGGCCTCAACTCCCCGTGGTGCCACGTCGACTTCACCATTCGTCTACCGGCCGATCGACCCGTCCACGTCGATGCCGACAACGGCTCAGTCGTCGTCGAGGGAGTGAGCGCACCGGTCGACGTCGACAACGACAACGGACGGATCGATTTGGTCAGGGTGAGTGGCGACATCTCGGTCACCAACGACAACGGCAGGATCGCCGGGACGGCGTTGACGGCGGCGACGGTGCGATCCGACAACGACAACGGGTCGATCGAGCTGTCGTTCACGACGGCTCCCTCGCTGGTGCTGGCGACCAATGACAACGGCTCGATCACGGTCGCAGTGCCAGACGACCGGGAGAGCTATCGGGTCGACATCCGTACCGACAACGGCTCGAGCGACAACGGCGTGCGCACCGACCCGGCGAGTGACCGGGTGATCGACCTGTCGACCAGCAACGGTTCGGTCCGCCTCCGACCCAGTGACTGATTCACCCGAACGCGTGAGGGTCGGCCCGCCACAGCCGGGCCGACTCTCACGCGTTCCGCTGACCGGCGAGGATGCTGCGGAACGCGGCGCGTTCGGGGTCGGTGAGCAGGAGCCGGCCGCCGTCGGCTTCCATCAGCGTGCACGCGAGGGCGAGCCCGATCCCGGTGCCGACGCCCTCATGGCGGTCGAACACGGCGGCGGCGACGTGCGGGCCGATGCCCGGTCCGTCGTCGTCGACCTGGACGACGAGCCCTCCCCGAGCCGCGGTGGGCGGTGAGCCGGGTCGCGCCCGCACCGTGTCGCAGCGCATTGTCGAGGAGGACGTCGACGGCTTGCTCGATCGATCCGCGCCGCACGCTCGCTCGCTCCCGGAATCGCAGCATCGATCGTTGAGATCAGCTCACGCTGTACCTCGCGGAATCCCGGGTCGCGGTCGCGACGTTGGCCTACGCCAACAGTCGCCCTCATCAGTCGTTCTCCGCTCAGGAGGAAGCACTCGGATCGGGCTCGGTCGAACAGTTGACTCCGCAACAGGTCACCGCCGGTACCCCGCGGCCGACCTCGCCGAGTTCAGCACCATCGCCCAGACACCCTCGATTTCGTCCAGAACGGGGACCAGGCCGGTGCCGCCACCCGCATCACCGACTTGGAGAACGCATGGGACCACGCCCAGACCACGCTCGAACCGGTCGACGAAACGGTGTGGACGTTCCTCGACAGCGAGATCGATGGTGCGCTCACCAGCGTGCGGGAGTCAACACCCGACACCACCGCCGAAACCGACACCCTGACCGCCCTGATCACATCCCTCGGCGGCTGACCCCCACCGCCCCCGCCGAACGCGTGAGAGTGGGCCCGGCTGTGGCGGGCCGATCCTCACGCGTTCATCGGGGCGGTGCGAGCTGTTACTTCGCCTTCGCGGCTCGGGATCGGGTGGTCAGCGTGATGAGACGGCGTGTTGCCGCAGCGCGCTCGTAGTCGCCGTGGCGAGAATCGGCGAGGTTGGTGTACGGATACGGAATCATGGGGGTTTCCTTGCACTCGATGTAGTAGTTAGCCTAGGAAACAGTTTCTGTTCCTCACGGTTTCGCGCATGTGAAAGTGGACACATCGACACCATCGTCGGGGCGGTGGCCTGCCGTCACGGCGCGATTGCGCGACCCTGGGTGAGGCCGATGCTTTGGATGTCAAGCGGCAAGTTCTGGATGTTCCAGGTGCGTGGTGCCGGGTGGGGCGAGGTCGGTGGTGATGGCTCAGTAGGCCTGTCTGGCACGTAGGTCTCGAGGCAGCGGATGACCTCTTTGCGGGTGCGACCTTCGGCGAGTCGTCGGTGCATAGAAGCCTCGGTGGCGGGGTCCCATCGGAGTCGGCAAATCACGATTGTGTAGAGCGCAGCGTTGGCGTGGGGGTTGCCGCCCGCCGCGACGAGCAGCGCAGCGGCGGTCTGGGTGCCGGCACCGTTGAGGGCGACCATTGATGGTGCGGTCGTGGTGGTGAGGTGGTCGTCGAGCTCGATGATCTCGTCGTTGAGGGGTGATCTTCGGGGGTCGGTCGCCCGGCCGATGGGGCTCGGGTCTATGCCGGAGTCCGCCCGGAGCCGGATGCCCCAACCCCGGGTGCGGAGATTGACCCACCGCCGGCCTGTCCCGCCGAGGAGGTGGATGAGCGACGCCACCGGTGACGTGCCCTCGGGGTGTGACGGGTGACCACCTGAATCGACACGAAACCTTGAGCTACCCGTTGACGGACTGCCCGACCGAGGAGTAAGCCTTGCGAGACGATTCTCGCAGAACGGTGGGGAAATTTCGGTGGTTGGCCTGGGCGGCTGGTCGGTAACGGACGGAACCGCTGCTGCCACGCGCCTCGTCAGCCCCACGTTCCGGCCACGCAACGTGCTGGCGTACTTGACGGTCTTCGCCTTCTTCGTCTCAGGATCGTTGGCCCCCAGGGTCGACGTCGAGTCGGATCCGAAGGTCCGCGGCGAGGCCATGCTCGCGGTCGAGTCACCTGCGGCGGACACCGATCCCCCCCCGCTGACGGCCGAGCAGCTCGCCGTCGCGATCTCGCATGGTGAGGCCGACTGGACGGCGGTCCTGCCCGACCCCGACTTCTCCGACATCACATTCGCCATCACCGACCTGCCCGGTCTCCAGCTCGCGATGACCACCGCATCGACGATCGAGGTCGACGCAACCGCGGCCGGTCACGGGTGGGACGCGGTCGACCTGCTCACCGTCGTGCGCCACGAGCTCGGTCACGTCCTCGGGTTCGAGCACACCGCAGACGGCGTGATGAGTGAAACGCTGGCGCCGGGCGAGACGATCGAGGTCACCGATCTCACGATCCCGGCGGCGCCGGTCTCGACCACGACCTCCGAACCCGCGACCGTCACCACTTCGGCCACGGGGTCGACCGAAGTCGATCCGCAGACCGCCGCGTCCGACACGGCGACGGTCTCGGCGACGGCGCCGGCAGACGATCCGGCTCCGACCTCGGGCACCCCGTCCACCTCGACCTCCGGTACACCCTCGGGCACGGGCAGCACGTTGGACGAGCCCTCCGCGTCGGGCGCGCCGTCGCCGTCCGGCACGACTGCGACGACGGGGACTGCGCCTGCGGCGGGAACCGACGCGCAGCCCGAGGCCGCAGCTTCCTGGACGTCACCCACGACCACGACCACGACCACGACCTCGACCTCGACCACGACCACGACCTCGACCTCATCGAGCGGCGAGCCGACCGCCGCGACGGACGATCCACCGACGACGGTCGTGGGAACCGCATCGGCCACGACCGATCCGGGCACCGCCGGTGCCGGCGAAACGTCTGAGTCGGGCACTCGCTGGGTCGTGACCGACGGCGTCGCGACGCTCGACACGTCGGACGGTCGCGCACTCGACGCGACCATCCGCTACGACGCGGCAACGAACTCGATCCAGGTCGTGGCCGCCGATGGTGCGGTCGACTCGCTCCCGCTGGACGGCGTCACCGCCGTCGAGGTCGCGGGCGGCGCGGCCGATGACACGATCACGGTCGATGCGTCACTCGCCGATGCACCGGTCACGGTGGCCGTCGACGGCGGTTCCGGTTCCAACCTCCTCGTCGGCCCGACCTCCGACACCGCCTGGACGATCTCGGGACCCGACCGCGGGTCGCTCCTCGGTGTCGCCTTCAACGGCTTTGGCTCGCTGCGCGGATCGGCCGGAAACGAAGACACGTTCCTGCTCGAGGTGGCCGGCTCCCTGACCGGAGCCATCGACGGTGGCGATGCCGGTTTCGACAGCCTCGTCGTCGACGGGCCCCACGGCTCGCTCCAGTCCAACCCGATCGACGCCCACTCCGGAACGCTCACCATCGACGGCGTGCTGCTGCGCTACATCGGGCTCGAGCCGATCACCATCTCGGGCACATCCAGCATCACCATCACCGGCGATGGCGCCGACAACACGATCGACGTGCACTCGACCGGACCAGTGACGCAGATCGAGGTCGCCTCACCGACCGCCGAGAGCCACCTGTTCACAGCGGTGGGTGTCGACACCCTGACGATCATCGGCGGCGGAGGTGTCGACACGGTCACCTTCACCGGAGCGGTCGACCTGGTTGCCGCTGACCTGATCGTGCATGCCGAGTGGATCACCGTCGCCGCCGGCGCGAGCGTCACGACGACGGGCGACATCACGCTCGAGGCGTCGGCTGTCCGATTGGGCGGGATCGGCCCCCTGCCGTCGGCGCAGGCACTCGTGCACGGCTCGATCACAGCGGGCGGCACGGTTCGGATCACTGCCACGGCCACCGACGACTGGACGCTCGCGTCGCAGGTCCTGGTGTCCGACCTGACCTTCACCGTCGGCGGCACGGCGATCGCGGAGATCAGAGGCACCACCGGCCCTGCGTCGGTCACCGCCGGTGCACTCGTGCTGACAGCCGACACGGTGGTCGTCTTCGGTTGGGACGGCGACGCCCCCGGCGCCTCGTCGACA